>JAGQUL010000273.1 GCA_020438525.1 Thermoleophilia bacterium
GGCGGCGAAGTAGTACAGCCGCGCGCGCAACGGGCCTGGGGCGTCCACGTTGGGGCAGCGGATGTAGACCCCGCCTTCGTCCTTGACCAGAGGGGCGTCACAACGCGGGCAGTTCTTTGGGAATTGAAACTCCGGCAGGCTGGTCTTGCGCAGGTGCTTCTCCACACGCACCACATGCGGGATGATCTTGCCCGCCTTCTCGACAACAATCGTGTCGCCCTCACGGATATCCTTCCGCTCCACTTCTTCCGCGTTGTGCAGGCTGACGCGGCTGACCGTGGTGCCCGCGATCTCCACGGGGGTCAGCTCCGCCCACGGAGTCACGGCGCCGGACTTGCCCACGTTGACCTTGATGGCTTCCACCTGGGTGACCGCCTCGTACTTCTCGAACTTGTACGCAACCAGCCAGCGGGGGCTCTTGCTGGTGACGCCCAGCTTCTCGCGCTGGTCGAACCGGTCGACCTTCAGCACGAGCCCGTCGACCTCGAAGTCTAGTTCGTGCAGGCGCTCGATCAGCGATTCGCAATGGTCTACCGCAGCGGCGAAACTCTCAAACCGCTCGACCATCGGCGTGGCCGGCAGGCCCCAGCGGGAGATTTCCTTCAGGAAATCCATGTGGGTTCCGACGGGCAGCTCCGCCGTTTCGCCCACGCCGTGAGCGAAGAAGCGGATCTTCCGCTGTGCGCAGACGCGCGGGTCGAGCATCTTGATCGTGCCCGCGGTCAGGTTGCGCGTGTTCGCGAAGGTCGCTTCGCCCGCGGCTTCACGCTGTGCGTTCAGGTCCGCCAGGTCGCTGTTGAGCATGTAGGCTTCGCCGCGCACCTCGACGCTCGGAGGATAGTCGTCCCCCAGCAGCCGCAGCGGCACGCCGAGCAGCGTGCGCGCGTTGTGGGTGATGTCGTCGCCGGTGGTTCCGTCGCCGCGGGTGGCGCCGCGCACGAGTACGCCGTGCTCGTAGAGCAGCGCAAGCGCCACCCCGTCGATCTTGAGCTCCACGACCCACCCGCACGGCTCGCCATCGAGAAGCTTCTCGACCCGCTCGCCGTACTTGAGCAGCTCGTCGCGGCTGAAGGTGTTGTCGATGGACAGCATCGGCGTGCGATGCTCGACCGACTCCAGGTGCGTGGCCGGCTGATCCCCCACCCGCTGGGTGGGGCTGTCCGGCGTGACGAGTTCCGGGTGCTCTTGCTCCAGCTTCTTGAGCTGGTGCATCAGCTTGTCGTACTCGTGGTCCGGGATCTCCGGTCGGGCCTCCACGTAGTACAGCCGGTCGTGGTGGCGGATCAGCTCACGCAGTTTTTCGATCTGTTTGCGGGCGTCTGGCATCTGGAGGGTAGCCGGAGCGGTTTGACGCTGCGGGCGCATGGCGGCAAGCGAGTGGTGGCCTCAGGCGGGCTGGCACGTTATCCTACAGGATTCCGCCCGCTTCTCCGACGCCCACTATGACAGCAGTTCCGGCATCTCGTCCCGAGACCCCGACCGACCGTGGAGTGATCCGGGTTGTCGGCGCGCGGGACCACAATCTGCGGGACGTGGACCTCGAGTTGCCCCGCAACCAGACGATCGTGTTCTGCGGCCTCTCGGGCAGCGGCAAGACCACCATGGCGATTGACACGCTGTACGCGGAGGGCCAGCGGCGGTACATCGAGAGCTTCTCCACCTACACGCGTCAATTCCTGGAACAGCTCGACAAGCC
This sequence comes from Thermoleophilia bacterium, assembly GCA_020438525.1. The sequence goes on from JAGQUL010000273.1 coordinate 1,697, forward strand.
CGACGCGGACAAGATCGAGGGCCTGCCGCCCGCGGTGGCGGTTACGCAGAACCAGGCGAGTCGCTCGAACCGCGCCACGGTCGCGACGGCCACCGAGATCGCGGACCACCTGAGGCTGCTGTTCGCCCGGCTCGGCCAGGTTTTCTGCCCCGGCTGCGGGAAGCCCGTGGTGAGGGATTCAGCGGAGTCCATTGCCGAGTCCTTCGCTGAGCTTCCGCCCGGCAACAAGGCGATGCTCGCGTTCCCCTTTACGCCGCAAGACGAACACTGGCGGCAGGAACTGGTGGAAGCGGGTTTTGTGCGCGCGATTGTCAGCGGGGAGACCGTAAGCCTCGATGGCGGCCCGGTTGGCGTTGTCGATGAAGTAGTCTGGGTTCTCGTGGACCGACTGACCACCGGCGATGCCGCGCAGGCGCGGCTTACCGAGTCGGTCGAGTCCGCCCTGGAGCAGGGCGAGGGGAGGTGCCTGCTGCTGGTAGAAACCTCGGGCGGCGAGGCGCCATTGGCGGTAGTCGATGGCCGCCCGTGGCGCCTGCGCCGGTACAGCCGCTCGCTGCACTGCGCGGCGTGCGACCGCGCGTTCGCCACGCCTACGCCGCAGTTGTTCAACTTCAACAGCCCGCTGGGCGCGTGCCCCGCGTGCGAAGGCTTCGGCAGCACGATCGAGACCGACATGTCCCTGGTGGCGCCCGACCCCGGCAAGTCCCTCCGCCAGGGCGCGGTTGCTCCTTGGAACTCGCCGGCCTATGCGCACGAGCTGGAGGAGCTGATCGCGCTGGCGCCGGACTACGACCTCCCGCTCGACGCGCCGTTTTCCGAGCTGTCGCAGGAGCACCTGGATATCGTGCTGCACGGCTCCCCGCGTCACAACTTCGGCGGCCTCGACGGCTTCTTCGCGTGGCTGGAACGCCGCAAGTACAAGATGCACCTCCGCGTGTTCCTCAGCCGCTGGCGCAGCTACCGCAGTTGCGACGCTTGCCGCGGAGCGCGCCTCAAGCCCGACGCGCTCGCGGTGCGGGTAGGCGGACGCAACATCGCCGAACTCATGGCGCTGCCGCCGCGGCAGGTGCTGGAATTCTTCGCCTCTCTCGAACTTACCGAGGCCCAGCGGCAGGTGAGCCGCGCCATGCTCGACCAGGTCCTGGCGAGGCTCAATTACCTCGTGGAGGTCGGCCTGGGCTACCTCACCCTCGACCGCGCGCTGCGCACGCTCAGCTCGGGCGAGGGGCAAAGGGTCGCCATGTGCAGCACGCTTGGCTCGAACCTCGTCGACATGCTGTACGTGCTCGACGAGCCCACCGCCGGATTGCACGCGGTGGACGTCGACCGGCTGGCGGGCGCCATCCGACGCTTGCGCGACCGCGGCAACACGGTGATCGTGGTCGACCACGAGGAAGAGGTCATCCGCGGCGCGGACCACGTGGTCGAGTTCGGCCCCGGCGCCGGCGCGGAGGGTGGCGACATCGTCTTTCAGGGGCCGCCAGACCAGCTCACGCAGTGCAGCCACAGCAACACCGGCGATTGGCTGGCGGGGCGTCGCGCAATGATCAGCGGCAGCAGCCCCAACCAGGCGGAGAAGTGGCTCGAGGTTCACGGCGTGCGGGGGAACAACCTCCAGGGCCTGGATGTCCGCGTGCCGCTCGGCGTGCTCACGGTGGTGACCGGCGTGAGCGGCGCCGGCAAGAGCACGCTGGTGCTCAAGACGCTCTACCCCGCATTGTGCCGCGCGCTGGGAAAAGAGAACGGCGCCGCGGCCCTCGCGTTCGATCAACTCACCGGCGCAGCGCAACTCGACGACGTGGTGCTGGTCGACCAGCAGCCCATCAGCCGCTCGCCGCGTTCCAACCCCCTGACGTACATCAAGGCGTTCGACCCGATCCGCGCGGTCTTCGCGGAGCAGCCCGACGCGCAGGCGCGCGGGTTCACCAGCGGGCACTTCAGCTGCAACGTGGAGGGGGGGCGCTGCGAGGTGTGCCAGGGCGCGGGGCGCGTGGAGGTGGACATGCAGTTCCTGGCGGACATCAGCATGCGGTGCCGCGAGTGCGAGGGCCGCCGCTACCGCCGGGAGGTGCTCGACATCACCTACCGCGGCCGGGACATCTCGGAGGTGCTGGAGATGACCGCGCAGGAGGCCTTCCGCTTCTTCCGCGGGCACAAGAAGGTGCAGCAGAAGCTCAAGGTGCTGCTGGACGTGGGACTGGGCTACCTGCCGCTGGGGCAGCCCGCAAGCACACTTTCCGGCGGCGAAGCGCAGCGTCTGAAGCTGGCCGGCTCGCTGGCGGGCAAACAGGCGGGCCGCGCTTTGTTCATCCTCGATGAACCCACCCGCGGCCTGCACTTCTCCGACGTGGTGCGGCTGATCGACTGCTTCGACGCGCTCTTGGAAGTGGGGCACTCGCTGCTTGTCATCGAGCACAACCTGCAGCTCATTTTGGCGGCCGACCACGTGATCGACCTCGGCCCCGGCGGCGGCGACCAGGGTGGCCGAATCGTCGCGCAGGGCACGCCGTCCGAGGTAGCGGCGTGCGAGGCGAGCGCGACGGCGAGCTACCTCGCGAAGTAGTCGATCGGCTACTTTTCATCACCCACGCGACATGCATGCGAAGAAAGTAGTCGATCGGCTACGCACGGTCGCGACATGGGACCGGCTGCGCTCGACCATCCCGACCGCCGCGGCGGATCTCGTCGGCGAGATCGCCGACGAACACCCCCTGAGCCACGACGACGCCGCGCTGCTGTCGCGAATCGCGGCGGATGTCACGTCTCGCTGCTAGCACGCTGCGCCCGCGCACATCGCGGGAAACCGCACGTATTCGTGTTGTACACACACGAATACGCAGTGGTGGCGCACCAGCAGACTCGACAGTCTTTCGTGGTGGATGCACGCGACCGGAAAGTCGTACGCGCGATCGGGCGCAACCTCGCCGCCGAGCGCAGCAGGTCGGGCCTGACGCAGGAGCAGGTCGCCGACCGGATGGGCGTGCAGGTGACGCAGTACGCGCGGCTCGAACAGGGCGACACCGACTCCGGCATCTCCAAGTACGTCCGGGCCGCCCAGGCGATCGGCGCGCCCTACACCGCGATGTTCCACGGGCTCGAGGAGCCCGGATGACCTCGCATCGCACGCTCTACATCGCCAAGCGGCTCGGTCGGAACCTGCAGTCGGCGCGCAGCTCGCGCGGCATGCGCCAGGCGGACGTGGCGGAGCGGATGCGGATCGAGCCGAGCCAGTACGCACGTCTCGAGCGCGGCGAGCACGAGAGCGGCGTGGTCAAGTACCTCGATGCCTACTGGGCGATCGGCATGACGCCCGACGAGTTCTTCCACCGCCTCGAGCAGCGCGTTCCGTAGCTCGCATTCGAACGCGTGGACAACAGATCTGGCGATCACGGCAACACATCTGCCGTGGTCAAGCGCGTCGCGGCACGTCAGCCTGTACGCCGTGGATCCTCGTGACTCGGAGCTGCTCGTCGCCATCGGCCGCAACCTCGCCGCGGGGCGAGCGCGTGCAGACCTGACCCAGGAACAGGTCGCGCAGCTGATCGGGATGCTCGGCCAGCAATACCAGCGGATGGAGCGCGGTCGGCACGACACCGGCATCACCAAGTACGTGCATGCCGCGCGTGCGATCGGCATGCCGATCTCGGAGCTGTTCCACGGACTGTGACGATCCCGTGACGAAGTCGGCACGGTTTCGTCACGAACTGCGCGCATCTCGTCACACGTGGTGCGCGACGATCGATGCATGGACCCCGACCCCGAACGGCTGCTGCTCACGATCGCCGACCACCTGCACGAGCACTGCGAGTGCAGGCCGGGCGCCACGGGCGGCGCGCGCTGCGCGGCGTGCGACCTGCGTGCGCAGCTTCGCGACGTGCGCGAGCAGGTGCTCGCGTGGCGCGCGGAGTGGCGACGCATCGGCGACCGGCGCGACGACGCGATCGCGAACGGCGAGACCCATCTCGCGCGGCACGCCGAGCACTGCGAGACGTGCGCGTCGCTGTCGCAGGTGGCGGGCGCGCTGCGCGTGCACCGTGCGCCGCCGGATGATCACTCGGTGACGAGCTCCTCGTAGCTTGGTCGTCGCAGCTCGAAGCGGTCGCGCGTGGTCGAGTAGGTGGAGCCGCCCATCCGCGCGATCGCGTCGAGCCGGCCCGGGTCGACCCGGTCGCGCTCGTCCCACAGCCGCTCGGCGACGTGGAACGCGACGCACTCGCCGATCACCACGCGGCCGTTGCCGACCTCCACCACCTGCGTGAGCCGGCACTCGATCGCGATCGGGGCCTGCGCCACCACCGGAACGTCGAGCAGGTCGGCGTCGACCGCGTCGAGCCCGGCAAGGGTGAACTCGTCGACGTCGGCAGGCGCGTTCGCAGACGTGAGGTTCATCCGCTCGACGAGGTCGTGGCCCGCCACGTGCACGACGAACTCGCCGGTCGCGCGCACGTTGGTGACGGTGTCCTTGTCGCCGATCGAGGTGAACGCGACGGATGGCGGGTCGGATGCGGCGACCGTGAAGTAGGAGTGGGGCGCGAGGTTGCGCGTGCCGTCGGTCGCGCGGGTGGAGACCCAGGCGATCGGTCGCGGCACCACGAGCGAGTTGAGCAGGAAGTACAGCGACTTCGTGTCGTGGTCTGCGGGAATGAGCGTGCGCATCGGCTCGCGCGCGGCGGTCGTCGTCTGGTCCATGCAGCTGATGCTAGTGGACTTCGGCGCCGCTCGGCTGCGGATCGGCCTGCACCTGCGCGGCCTGCTCCTCGGCGATCACCTCGAGCAGCGCGTCGGTGACCTGCGGATCGAAGTGCACCCCGCGCAGCTCGCGCATGCGTGCGATCGCCCGCTCGGTGGTCATCGCGTCCTGGTAGCTGCGGGCGCTCGTCATCGCATCGAACGCATCGCAGGCGAACACGATCCGGCTCTCGATCGGGATCGCCTCGCCCTCGAGCGCGTCGGGGTAGCCGGAGCCGTCCCAGTGCTCGTGCGAGTGGCGCACGATGTTCGCGACGTTCTCGAGGAAGCCCACCGGCTTGATGATCTGCTCGCCGATCACCGTGTGCTGGCGGATCACGCGCCACTCGTCCTCGGTGAGGTCGTCGGTGTTGTGCAGGATCGCGTCCGGGACTGCGATCTTGCCGATGTCGTGGAAGATCGCGCCGTACTCGGCCTCGCGGCGCTGCACCGGCGACAGGCCCAGCTTGTCGCACACCGCCACGACGCGCTCGCTGACACGATCGCCATGCGCCTCCGTCTCGCCGTCGCGCCAGCGAAGGGCGCTCACGAGCGCGGTGACGGTCTCGCGGTACGCCTGCTTGACGGTGCGAGCGAGGTGCTCTGCCTCCTCGCGGCGCCGCCGTTCCTGGCGCGCAAGCAGCACTACCGACTCGAACAGGTCGTCGACCGCGGTCGGATCCACGAAGTACTGGCGGTGCGCCGCGTCGACGACCGCGTCGGCGAGCTGGGCCGGGTCGGCGCCCTTGACCGCGTAGCCCACGGCGCCGGCGAGGATCATCCGGGTGATCGTGTCGGGATCGACGCTGCCGGTGAGCGCCACGACCCGCACGTCGGGGTGCGATCCCACGATCGACTCGGTGGCGTCGCAGCCGTCGACGCCGGGCATGTGCACGTCCATCACGACCACGGCCGGGTCGAGCTCCTCGACGAGCACGATCGCCTCGTGACCGTCGTGGGCGCTGGCGATCACGTCGATCCGCGGGTCGGCATCGAGCGCGGCGGCCACGACCTCGCGCACGGCACGATCGTCGTCGACCACGATCACGCGGACGGGTGGCTCGCCCTGCTCCAGGACGGGAGGCTGTCTTGCTTCCGGTTGCACGAGCTGAGTGTTCCCCGCGCGCGCGAGTGGAAACGGAACGAATGCGCACAGAAGGGGTGGACGACTGGCCGTTTTCGTCGTACCTTCAAGGAGCAATGTACGCGAACGCCCCCCACGCGTCTGCGACCACGCCCCCCGCGTCGTCGCTCCAGCACGCTCCCCACGTGCAGCATGGCCAACCCCATGGCATGCCGCCCGCCGCTCACCCCGGCGGGTCACACGGCGTCCAGGGACAGGCGATGCAGGCCCCGATGGCTGCTGCGGCCCATGCCGCCCCGCGGCCCGCGCCCGGCGCTGCCTTCGTGACCGGCGCCTACCAGCTGAGCGGCGATCCGGCGATCGACCGGATGCTGCGCCTCGAAGCCGCCTGCAAGCGCTTCGGCTCGCCGTTCTGACGCGACGCCCCCCCGTGGGACGCATCCCCGAGCCGCCCGGAAGTTTCGCATCACACGGTCGAATTCCGACCCTGTCATGCGAAATTCGCACCCGAAGCGCCCGCGCGCCCGCGCCGTTCTTGCAGATCTTCCGGTTTGCTTTGGGCCGGGTCGGGGAATCCTCCGATTCGACGACGACTATTCGTCGCCAAGCCCGGGCAGGAGTGAGCGATGGCCGCGCCGCACGACAAGCAGGAAGGGCCCGATCAGCCGCACGACGGGATCGACCGCTCGATCGACCGCGACGAGCTTCGCGCGATCGCCGCGCGCATCCGCACGGACGCGTGGGAGCTCGCCGAACGCTGGAGCGTCGTGTCGGCGCAGAGCACGCCCGCAACGGTGCCGCGCGCCGGTGAGCAGCTCACCCGATTCGGCGAGATCCCGGCGTTCCTGGCCGCGCTGGCGCACTACCTCGAACGACTGGGCGACGGCGAGACGGACGTGCTCGACGGGTCGTCGTGGACCAACGAGGTGAGCGAGGGCGGCGGCGAGCTGCCCGTCGACTACGCGCTGCCGGTGACCGATGCAGACCTTCGCGCGGCAGCGATCGAGCACGCCCGCTCACGCGCCGCCGCCGGCTACGACCAGCGCGACATGCTCGCCGAGTTCGTCGTGCTGCGTCGCGTGCTGTGGGAGCACTTCGCCGGCACGGGCGCGGCCGAACGCCCCACGTTCGAGGGCGAGCGGATCGTGAACCTGCTGCTCGACACCGTGATCGTCGAGGCGGCCGACCAGTTCTTCGCCGAGCTCACCGACGCGCTCGTCCGGCGCGCGGAACGCGACGCGCTGACCGACCTGTACAACCGTCAGGCGTTCCACGACAAGCTCGGCCGCGAGCTTGCGCGTGCCCGCCGCTTCGGCCGCGAGCTCACGGTCGTGACGATCGACCTCGATGCGTTCAAGCAGGTCAACGACACGCTCGGCCACCTCGCCGGCGATGCCGTGCTGAAGCGGCTGGCGAGCCTGCTCGTGACGCACACCCGCGAGCAGGACATCGTGGGCCGGCTCGGTGGCGACGAGTTCGCGGTGGCGCTCGTGGAGGCGGGCATGTCCACGGCGAAGGACCTGATCCGCCGCCTGCGGATCCACCTCGTTCCGGCGCGACGACAGTTCGGGCTGCCGCGCGAGTTCGGCATCTCCTTTGGTGCGGCCTGCTTCCCGAGCGACGGCGACACGGTCGAGAAGCTGCTCTTCCACGCCGACGGCGGGATGTACCGCCAGAAGGGCGAGGGTCGCGGGCTCAAGATGGAGCAGGCGGGCCACGCACCGCAGCTGGGCGCGGTGCGCGTGCTGGTGGCCGACGACGACGCCGGGCTGCGCACGCTCTGCCGGGCGGCGCTCGAGCGCGAGGGGTTCGAGGTCGACGAGGCGGCGAACGGCGACGAGGCGGTCGCGCGCGCCATGGAGCGTGCGCCCGACGTGCTGCTGCTCGACCTGGCGATGCCGCACCGCGACGGCTGGGAGGTGCTCGACGCGCTCTCCGATCACGAGCTCACCCGCGACGTGCCGGTCGTGATGATGACCGGCAGCGCGAGCCCGGAGAACCTCGAGCGCGCGGACCGCGCCGGCGTGCTCGACTTCATCGGCAAGCCGTTCGAGCCCGACGACCTGATCGGGGCGATCCATCGCGTGCTGGAGCTCACCGAGCGGCAGGTCGTGGGCGGCTGAGCGATACACTCACCGCATGCGCGAACGAATCACACTCGACCAGATCCGCTGCGAACGCTGCGTGAGCCGCCTGGCGGAGAACCTGGCCCCGCTCAAGGGGATCAACGATGCCCGCATCGAGATGGGCTCGAGCAGCATCGTCGTCGACTACGACGACGAGCAGCGCGAGGCACTCGACGAGGCGCTCGGCAAGGCGAACTTCCGGATCGTCGAGCGCGAGCCGGTCGAGACCGTCGCGAGCTGACGACCGCGGCGATCAGCCGAGGAAGTCGGCGACGATCTTCTCGGCTTCCTTGTCCCACTTCGCATAGGCGTCGGGGAAGGCGCTGATCTGCACCGACTGCGCGAGGCGCGTCTTGGCGTAGTCGGGATGCTTCTTGTCGTTCGGGATCGCCTTCTCGAAGAACTTCTTCGCGGCGTACTCCGGATCGGAAATCTGCTCGCGCGATCCCCAGCCTGCGCTCGGGCGCTGCTGGAACAGGCCGAGCGAGTCG
>JAGQUL010000274.1:0-8651 GCA_020438525.1 Thermoleophilia bacterium
GCAGCAGCCGAGCCGGAGATGCCACCGCCACCGCCGCCTGCACCGGAGCTCGCAGCCGATGCGGCAGCCGGCGTGTGGGACGCCGTGCCCGTCGCCGCAGCCGCGGCAGCCACACCGGCCACGCCGGCCGCACCGGCTCCGGCATTGCCGCAGGCCCCGGTCGCGGCAGCCGTCGAGCCCGCGCCGTCGTTTGCCACCGCATTCGACGAGGCAGCACAGACGCAGCCCGCGATCACGCCGCCCGCACCTGCACCCGCCGCCGCAGGCGCGCCGCTCGCTGCGCCGATCGCCGAGCCGCTCGCCGAGCCGCACCATCAGGACCATCCCACGTCGATGGCGATGCCCGTCGTGGAGGAGCGCGAGCTGTCGCAGGCTGCCGACGGCGCAACGTTCGAGGCCGACCGTGGATTCGACTGGGGGAGCGAGGCCGACTCCGGCGCGCTGCCCAAGAAGCGCCGATTCGGCCGCCGCGCGAAGGCCGACGTCGCCGATCCGGCCAACGGACCGGAGGTGGTGTACGAGCCGTCGCCCGATGCCGACGTGGCCGCGAAGCCCGCGCGCCGGGTCGCGATCAGCAAGCTGCAGCTCGCGCTCGTCGTGGTGCTCGCCGCAGTCGCCGCGTTCGCCGGCGTGAAGGTCTTCACCACCGACACGAGCATCGTCGACACCACCACGGACACCGCCGCGACCGATCCGGCCGCCACCGCGCCGAGCGATCCGATCGAGGTGCCGGACGCCGCAGGTGCCGCCGGTTCGAGCGACGCCAAGGCATCGGGCAAGAAGGCCGATGCCGCAGCACCGTCCACGACGCCGCCCGCAACCGGCGGCGCCGCTCCCGGCACGGCAGTGGCCGACGACGCCGATGCAGCCGCCGGCGCCCTGGCAGGCGCTGCCGACGAGGCGGGAACCACGGCGCCCGCCGCCGCGTCAGATGCATCGACCGCTCAGGATCCTGCTGCTGCTGCCGATACGGCAGTTGTGGCGGCCGCGGTAGACAGCTCGACCGACGACAACCCGTTCGCCCGCCCGTAACGAGGAACCAGCATGACCCACCGAAGCGACAACCGAGGAGCATGGTCAGCGGCGAATGCCGCTGCTATGGTGGGTGCAGACCCGGCCCGGGAGACGGTGCAGACCGTCGAAGGGCCAACACTTCACGATCGGGAGATCGGGTTCGGCCGCGGCATCGCTTCGGACGACAGGTCACCCACCTGCACTTGCAGGTCCTCACGAGCGTATGCGCGGTCGAACGGGCCGGGTCGTCGAATCCTCGCCGGCATGGTCGGCGTGGTCGCAGCCTCGCTGCTGCTCGCAGGCTGCGGCGGCGGTGACGCCGCGGTCGACACCGCAGGGGTCGATCCCGCTGCAGCAAACGGCGCACCGGCCACGACCGACACGATGGGCGCCACCAACACGCTCGCGGGCGATCCGAACGCCGCGGGCGGCGCGACCGGTGCCGACGGATCGCTTGCCGGCGACGGAAGCGTCGGCGCGACCGAGGACATCCCCGGTGCCAACGAGATCTCCAACGCCGACGCGGCCTCGGGCACGCTCGTGAAGATCAGCGCGCTCACGCCGAAGAAGTTCTCCGACGCACACTGCTCCAAGCCGATCATGGTCGTGCTCTACCAGCCGGGATCGATCCTCGACGAGCGCCTCTACGACTCGGCGAAGGCCGCAGCCAAGCGCCTGGGCGAGAAGGACCTGGTCACGCTCGCCTACACGCCGCGCGAGGTGAAGGCGATGGGCGACCTGCCCAGCAAGCTCGGACTGCTCGCCACGCCGGGCGTCGCGACCGTGGGCCGCAACGGCACGATCGAGAACTTCTGGACGACGTACGTCGACGAGGCACTGATCGAGGCGTCGCTCAAGAACGCCGCCGCATCCAAGCCGTGCAAGCTCACGTCCGAGGACGTGCCCGCACCCGGATCGGCACTCGAGGACGCCACGACCGTGGCGAACGGCGGTACCGTGTCCAACACCACGACCGATCCGCTCACCGGCACGCCGCCCGGCACCCCGGCAGTCGACGCCGCGGGCGCAACCGCATCGGCATTCTGATCGACGCCGCGCCGCACCCCGGACCCGGCCCGCGGTAGTACGCTAGCGGCTGCATGCGCAGCCTCCGCGACCACCTCGACGCGCCGAACCTCGGAGACGGGTTCGCGACCAGCGACGCCCCGACCGCGGCCGACGGCTGCGCCGGCGGTTCCTGCGGCGTGCTCGCGCACTTCCGGCTCGACGTCGACGACGACGGAATCATCCGCGACTGCAGCGCTCGCGTGCGCGGGCGCGCGAGCGCCTTTGCCACGGCGAGCGCGCTCTGCGAGGAATCACGCGGCAGGTCGATCATCGATGCCGCCCGGCTCGGCCTCGGCACCCTGCACCCGAGCTTCGCGCAGATGAACGACGACGACCGCGAGCGCGCGCTGGTCGTCGAGGACGGCTTCCACCACGCGATCGGCCGATGGCTGCTCGATCGCATGCGCTCGGCAGGTCCCGGGGTCGGCAGCGAACGCCCCGACGTGCCGGCGGCGGTGTCGTCGTCGAACACCATCGATGCGATCGTCGGGATGAGCGGCGGCGTCGACTCCGCGGTGGCCCTGCACCGCGTGCACGAGGCGACCGGTGGCAGCGTCGCCGGCGCCACGCTGCGCCTGTGGATCGATCCGCGCGCACCCGATCCCGAGGCTGCGTGCTGCAGTCCCGACTCGGTGCGACGAGCCCGTGCGACGTGTCACGCCGCGGGCGTGCCGCACCTGTCGATCGACCTGCGCGAGTCGTTCGCGCGCGAGGTCGTGGTGCCGTTCGTGACCGACTACGCCACCGGTCGCACGCCGAACCCGTGCGTGCGCTGCAACGGTCGGTTCCGGCTCGACGAGCTCGTGCGCCTGGCCGACGTGCTCGGTGCGCAGCGGGTGGCGACCGGTCACTATGCGCGCATCGTCGACCGGGGTGGTGTGGCGTTGCTCGCGCGTGGCGTCGATCCCACGAAGGACCAGTCGTACATGCTCGGCGAGGTGGCGCCGCGGACCGTCGGGCGGCTGTGGTTCCCGCTCGGCAGCGACCACAAGCGCGAGGTGCGCGAGGAGGCCGCCGAGCGCGGCCTGGAGCAGGCGCGAACGCCCGAGAGCCAGGAGGTGTGCTTCCTCGGCGGCGGCGACTACCGTGAGTTCCTCGCGCGTGCGAAGGCGACGGGCACGCCCGGGCAGATCGTGCTCGACGACGGCGACGGCAGCGAGCCGCGCGTGGTGGGCACGCACGACGGCGTGGCGCGCTTCACGCCGGGGCAGCGCAAGGGGATCGGGGTGGCGTCGCACGCGCCGCTCTACGTGCTCGACGTGGACCCCGACAGCGGACGGGTGACCGTCGGCCACGACGACGAGCCGCTGCGCCGCACGCGAGTGGGCGTGGATCGGCTCGAGTGGCACGCGGGCGAGCCGTGCGAACGCGTGCACGTGCAGCTTCGCTACCGAGCCCGCGACGGCGCGACTGCAGCCGACGTGATCGAGCTCGACGGCGACCGTGCCACGCTCGAGCTGGCGGTGGCGAGCCGCGCCCCGGCTCCCGGTCAGGCGGCGATCCTGTACGACGACGACGGAGTCGTCGTGGGAAGCGCACGCATCGTGCGAGAGCCCGCACACGTGATGGTCGGCCTCCGATCCGACCAGTAGGCTGCCCGTAGCGCGCTGGCGAGGGGAGTACCCGTGGACGCAGACATGGCGAAGGCGATCATGTGGCTCGGCCTTGCCGTGCTCTTCGCGCTGGCCGGCCTCGGCGCGGGCTACATGCTGTGGCGCGTGGGCCGGCTGCTGCGCGGCGCCGAGCGCGACCTGCACCGAACCGTCGACGAGGTGGTGCCGATCATCGCCAAGGCCGGCGTGAGCGTCGACCACGTCAACGACCAGCTCGGCAAGGTCGACGTGATGATGGACAGCGTGGTCGACATGACGGACGCGCTCGATTCCACCGTGCGCACCGTGTCGCACGCGGTGACCGAGCCGGTGAAGATCGTCTCCACGAGCCTCGCCGGCGCCGCCGAGGCAGCGCGTAGCTTCCGCGACCGGGTCGCGGCCGACGAGCCGCGCGAACCGGCATCGGCGGCGAGCGAGGCGAACGGATGAGCATCGTCCGTGGCATCGTCGGGGGCGTGCTCGGCGCGGCAGGAGCCGCGATCGCACTGCGCGTGCGAACGCTGTCGAAGGAGCGCGAGGAGCCGATCACAGAGGTGCTTGCGGACCTGCCCGGGATCCTCGCCGAGGACGTCTCGCGGCTGGGTGATGCGGCCCGTGGAGCGATCGAGGACGGACGCGATGCGGCGCAACGTGCCAGAATCGACTTCGACGAGCAGGTTGCCGCGCCTGCACGTCGAATCGAGGGGAACGATGGCTGACACCGTTGCATTGAGCTTTCCGCGAGATTCCCGTTACTACGCAGTCGCACGACTGGTGGTCGGGGGTATGGCCGCGCCGTTGGAGATGTCGTACGACGCGCTCGACGACCTGCAGCTGGCGATATCGAGCCTGCTCGACCACGAGGACCTCGCCACCGCGGGATCCCACGACGTGCAGCTGCGCCTGGAGGTGGGCGACGACCAGCTTGTCGCGTCGATCGGCAGCTTCACGTCGGGCAGCGTCGACCGCGCGTTCGAACGCAGCGCCACCGCCGGTGGCGAGCTCGGACTGCGCCGACTGCTCGACACGATCGTGGACGCGGTCGTGGTGGAGCCCGACGGCGACAACGAGTGGGTCACGCTCACCAAGCGCGTGAAGGCGATGGCATCGTGAATCGGCGCCCCGAGGACATCATCGCGACCGCGGGGCTGGATCCGGCGATCCAGGCCGATGCGGAGGACGTCAACGAGCCGATCCGTCGGCCGACGGCCGACGACAAGGTCGACCACCAGCTGCTCTACGCCTACCACCACGACGGCGACCTCAAGGCGCGCGAGCAGCTGATCGAGCTGTACCTGCCGCTCGTCCGCTCGCTCGCGCGACGCTACTCGTACCGCGGCGAGCAGCTCGAGGACCTCGTGCAGGTCGGCTGCATCGGCCTGATCAAGGCGATCGACCGCTTCGACATCGAGCGCGGGGTGGAGCTCACCACGTACGCCACGCCGAACATCATCGGCGAGATCAAGCGCCACTTCCGCGACAAGGGCTGGGCCGTGCGCGTGCCGCGCGGCCTGCAGGAGCTCAACGTCCGGCTCAGCAAGCTGATCGAGGAGCTCACCGTGCAGCTCGAGCGCTCGCCGACGATCGCGGAGCTCGCCAAGGCGAGCGGCGCGACGGAGGAGGAGGTGCTCGAGGCGCTCGAGACCGGCCAGGCGTACTCGAGCGTCTCGCTCTCGAGCGGCCCCGGCGGCAGCGACGACGACGGCGACCTCGACCCGCTCGAGTCGCTCGGCTCGATCGACGAGGACTACGCGATCACCGAGGACCGCGCGGTGCTCGCACCAGGATTCGCGGCGCTCGACGATCGCGAGCGGTTCATCCTGCACCTGCGCTTCTTCGAGGGGCTCACGCAGTCGCAGATCGCATCCCGCGTGGGCATCAGCCAGATGCACGTGTCGCGCCTGATCCGTCGCTCGCTGCAGAAGATCAAGGACGAGATCGGCACGCACGAGTAGCGTGTACGCCATGAATTGTCCCCACTGCGCGACGGCGCTCGGTACCGGCCAGCACGAAGGCGTCGCGATTCACGGCTGTTCGAGCTGTTCGGGACGATTCGTGGGGTTCGCCGAGCTCAAGCAGATCATCTCCGACGCATCACGCCCGCGCCCGGAGTCGGAACGAGCCGCAGCGGTCGAGCAGGCCGGCACCGCGGCCACGCGTCCCGATTCGGGCAGCCCCGTCGTGGCGTGCCCCGAGTGTGCGACCACGATGCGGCGGTACGTCTACCAGTACGACACCGGCGTGTGGATCGACGCATGCGACGCACACGGCGTGTGGCTCGACGCAGGCGAGCTCGAGCGGCTCGAGGCGATTGCGGAGGCGATTGCGGCCGGTGCGTCGATCACGCCGGCAGCGTCGTCGTCGACGGTGGGCGTGGAACGGCCCGAGGTCGCAAAGTTCGATGTCCATGATCCGTATGGGTCGCCGCTGTCGCGGTCGATGTCGAGCTACCGACAGAACGTGCTGCACGACTTCGTGGTCAACGCCTCCCGCAGGCAGGAAGCGGCTCAGCGACTGGCAGACGAGGCAAGCATCGAGGAGATGCGAACGCTCGCCGAGGCGATCGTGGAGTCCGAGCGAAACGAGCCTGCCTGACCGACGACGGTCGGCGAGGGAGATCGACGAGCAGTTCCCGTCGACCCGGTGTCACAGGACCGGGAGACGACCCTGACGGGAGGACGACACATGCGCGTGCGAGTGACGGCGACGATCCTTGGCGTGGCTGCATCAGCGGGCGCGATCATGGCTCCAACCGCGTCGGCAGCGATCGACGTGACCCGCGCGAGCGACGGCGTGGTGTGGGTCCGCGGCAGCGACGCTGACGAGACCGTGACCATCGACCGGGCCGACGACGGAGCACTGCGCGTGACCGACGCCGCGGGTGCTGCGACCTCGAGCGACGCCACCTGCGAGATCGACGCCACCTCCGGGGCCGCACGCTGCGACGCAGGCACCACCTTCGTGCGCGCCGTGCTCGCCGGCGGCACCGACTCGCTCGATGCGAGCTACGCCGACCTCGCGGCCCTCATCTTCAACGGTGGCGACGGCGCCGACACCGTACGTCCCGCCGGCGCGAAGTTCGCGCGCGTATGGGACGCGACCACCACCGACACCGTCGACGTCTCCGCATTCGACGGCGGCGCGCGAGCGCGCTGGCACAAGGGGCAGCGACGAATCGCGATCACGTGCCCCGACTGCAGCTCGCCGCACACCGTGCTGCTGTCCGGGCGCCCCGGCACCGTCGTGCTCACGCCGCAGGACGACGACGTCGACATCCGCACCTGGCGCGTGCCGGGTCGCACGACGTGGTCGCTCGGCCAGGGGAGCGACCGGTTCTTCGGCTCGCAGCGTCGTCGGTCCGTCGCGAACGGCGGCGACGGCATCGACCGGCTCGTGAGCTATGCCGCAGCGGACGTGCTCCGGGGCGAGTCCGGCGACGACAAGATCGCCGACTTCGGAGGACGCGGCGACGTGCTGCTCGGTGGCCCCGGCATCGACGCGATGTCGTCGATGGACCGCAGCCGCGACACGCTCGATGGCGGCACCGGCAAGGACTTCTGTCTCACCCCGCAGGGCGGGCGCGGCACGAGCCACTGCGACTCGGGCCCCGTTCGCCACATGGAGACGTCGACCTACCTGCCGCTCACGACCCAGTCGTGGGTGTTCATGGTGCTCGGAATCTGACGGCGACGATCAGGTCGACGCGATCGGGTCGGCCAGCGCACCCAGGTACATGCCCTGCACCGCGTTGATCGCGCCCTGTGCCGAGTCGACCGCTGCGAAGCCGGCCTCGGGGTACTCGTCGACCAGCGCCGCGAGCGCCGTGCGCAGCGAGCGCATGTGCGACTCGGCCTGGAAGCCGACGACCTCGAAGTACTGCACGCCGGGACCGGCAGCGAGGTCGTAGTGCTCCGCCAGCGCCTGCTTCATGATCCGGCAGGTGATCGGCAGCCGCGAGATCCATGCGTACAGCGCCGCAAGACCCTGTGCGCAGCCGGACTGGCACAGGTACTCGAAGTCGTCCAGGCAGACCCGGGTGGAGGTGTTCGGCTCGGCAGCCCGGATGCTGTCGCTGAACAGGCCGAGCGCGGCGCAGGTCTGCAGCCAGAGGTCGGCGATGCTCGGCGGCTTCAGCTCGAGCGGGACGAGCAGGTTCAGCAGCGTGCGGCGAATCTGCGGGTGCGAGCGCGTGACCGAGTGGACCGTGCTCACGAACCGGGGGAGCGCATCGACGAGCTGGAAGTACTGGGCGGCGAACGAGCGCAGCTCGTCGCGGGTCAGCTCACCTGCCGACATGGCACGCAGCAGCGGCTGCTGTGCGGGGTCGTTGGCGGCTCGGATCTCGTCGATCTGCTCGAGCACGGCAGCACCGGTCATCGTGTTCACTCGCTCGTCTCCTCAGGTTCGGCAGCAACGCTCGGTCGCCGACTCCGTGCACGGGCATCGCGTTCGGCGGCGTCCCAGCCTGCCGAATGGGACGACGATGGTAGCACGTTGCTACTTGGTTTCTTCACACGCCGACCGATGTCGGCCCGACCCGGCCTACCGGCCTGCTCGTGCGCGCGCAGTAGTATCCACGCATGAAGTCTGCAGAGATCCGCCGCACGTTCCTCGACCACTTCGCCGTCGACAACGGCCACCTCGAAGTCGCCAGCGGCTCGCTGGTGCCGAGTGCGTACGACCCGTCGATCCTGCTCACGACCGCCGGAATGCAGCCGTTCAAGCCCTACTTCGCCGGCATCGAGCAGCCGCCCAGGTCGCGCCTCACGAGCTGCCAGAAGTGCTTCCGCACGCCCGACATCGACGAGGTGGGCAAGACCGCCCGCCACTTCACGTTCTTCGAGATGCTCGGCAATTCTCGTTCGGCGACTACTTCAAGCAGGGCGCCGTGGAGATGGCGTGGGACCTCGTCGTCAACAAGCTGGGCCTCGACGTGGACCGGCTCTGGGCCACCGTCCACGAGGGCGACGACACGCT
>JAGQUL010000274.1:8799-13789 GCA_020438525.1 Thermoleophilia bacterium
GGAGTGGGGCTGCGGCGAGGCCGACTGCCGGCCCGGCTGCGAGTGCGACCGCTACCTCGAGTTCTACAACCTCGTCTTCATGCAGTACACCCGCGACGACGAGGGGAGGCTGAGCGAGCTTCCGAACCAGAACATCGACACCGGCATGGGCCTGGAGCGGATCAGCTCGATCCTGCAGGGCAACGTGAGCGCGTACGAGATCGACTCGCTGCAGCCGATCCTGCAGTGGGCACAGGAGCGCAGCGGCAAGGCCTACGACTCCGAGTTCGCCGTGACCAAGGCGATGCGCGTGCTCGTCGACCACGGCCGCGGCATGAGCTTCCTCGCGAGCGACGGCGTGCAGCCCTCCAACGAGGGTCGCGGCTACGTGCTGCGGCGCGTGATCCGTCGCGCGATCCAGCACGCCGACCGGATCGGGATGTACCCCGACCGGGCGCCGGGCGTGCTCGGCGAGCTGCATGCGCTCGTGGTGGAGGGCTTCGGCGACCAGTACCCCGAGCTCGTCGAGCAGCGGGCGATCGTCGCCGACCTGCTGCGCGCGGAGGAGGAGCGGTTCCTGCGAACGCTCGACGCAGGCACCGCGCTGCTCGCCAAGGTGTTCGAGGAGACCGAGGCCGGCGGCACCGTCTCCGGCGACTCGGTGTTCCAGCTGCACGACACCCACGGATTCCCGGTCGAGCTCACCGAAGAACTGGCCGCTGAGCAGGGATTCCTCGTAGATCGTGCGCGCTTCGACGAGCTCATGCTCGAGCAGCGCGAGCGCGCCCGCGCCGCAGCCGGAGCGGGCTCGCTGCCGACCGAGCAGGCAGCGAAGTTCGTCCGCCGGGCCGATCCGACCCGGTTCGTCGGCTACGACGCGCTCGAGGTGGAGACGACGATCACCGCGCTCGAGCCGATCGAGGACGACGAGCAGGGGCAGCGCGTGCTGCTCAAGCTCGCTGCGAGCCCGTTCTACGCCGAAGGTGGCGGCCAGGTGAGCGATGCCGGCGACGTCGTCGGCTCGCGCGGCGTGGCGGTCGTGGACGCGGTGATGCGCTACGACGGCGACCAGGTCGTCGTCGCAACCCTCGACGGCGACCTGTCGGTCGGTGACGAGGTCACGGCCACGGTGTATCCGGAGCATCGCCTGCCGACGCAGTCGAACCACACCGCGACGCACCTGCTGCACGCGGCGCTCCAGCAGGTGCTCGGCGACCACGTCCGGCAGGCCGGATCGCTCGTCGAGCCCGGCCGCCTGCGCTTCGACTTCTCGCACACCGCAGCGATGTCGCCCGACGAGCTCGCGCGCGTCGAGCAGCTTGCCAACGACCACGTCGCGGCGGCGGAGCCGGTCACGTGGCAGGAGGTCGGCATCGACGAGGCACGCGAGGCGGGCGCGACGATGCTCTTCGGCGAGAAGTACGGCGGCGTGGTGCGGATGGTGCGCGTCGGAACCGGCGACTGGTCGCTCGAGCTGTGCGGCGGCACGCACGTCTCGAACACGGCACAGATCCGGCAGGTGCTGCTCGTCGGCGAGTCGAGCGTCGGCTCGAACACGCGCCGGATCGAGGCGCTCACCGGCGACGGCGCGGTGGCGTACCTGCGCGAGCGCGCGGAGGCGGCGGACGCCGCATCGAGGACGCTCGGCGTGGATGTCGACCGGCTCGCGGATCGTGCGAAGGAGCTGCAGCAGGCGAACCGACGGCTCGAGAAGGAGCTGAGCGCGCTGCGCAGCGGCGGCGCACTCGACGCGGCGCTCGCGGCACGCGTCGACGCGGGCCCGTTCGCGGTGGTCGCGCATCGCGACGACTCGCTCGGTGGCGACGAGCTGCTCGACCTTGCCGACAAGCTCAAGGGCAGGCTCGGCAGCGGCGCCGTGGTGATCCTCGGCAGCGCGGAGGGTGGCAAGGTGTCGCTCGTGGTGAGCGCCGCCGACGACGCGATCAAGGCCGGTGCGCACGCGGGCAACATCGTGAAGGTCGCTGCCGGGATCGTCGGTGGTGGCGGCGGCGGTCGACCCAACATGGCGCGGGCGGGTGGCAAGGACGCATCGAAGCTCGACGAGGCGCTTGCCGCCGGTCGTGACGAGGTCGCGAAGCTCGCCTGATGTCCGTGACGGGGAGCGACGAACCGGGGCGGGTGCTCGCCCTGGACTACGGCAAGGCGCGCACGGGCGTGGCGATGACCGACCCCTCGCGCACGATCGTGCAGGCCGGCGAGCCGGTGTTGAAGGCCAACTCGTCCGACGGGCTCGCTACCATCGCCGCGCTGGTCGCGTCGGAGGGCGTGACGCACGTGGTCGTGGGCCTTCCCGTGGGGCTTCGCGGAGACGAGACGAAGCAGACTGCGCAGTGCCGCTCGTTCGCGGCGCGGCTCGCGCAGCACGTCGACGTTCCCGTGGAGCTGCACGACGAACGGTTCACGTCGAAGCTTGCGGACCGCACGAGGGCGGCGACCGGCAGCAGCAGCTCGCGCGACTCGCTCGCGGCGAGCCACCTGCTCGAATCGTGGATGGAGGCCGACGCGCGATGAGTTTGTTCGGACGACGTGACCATCGTCCCAGTGCGATGGAATGGGGATCGAGCTTTGCCGAGGCAGAGGTCGCAACGAGGCGACGGCGCGGTCGTCGAGCGGCCGCCGATGCGTATGATGCACGGATGATGGCGCCCGATCCTGGCCACCAGAACCGTCCGATCGGCAGCAGGCACCGCGACGTGCCGCTGCCCGAAGGCTTCGGCTCCGCACCGCCGCCGAAGCAGCGACCCGGCATCGCCCGACGTCTCGTGAGCGCAGTGCTGCTGCTGGCCGCGCTGCTGCTCGTCGGCGGGCTCGTGTGGATCGCGCTGTCGGCCGGTGGCGTGGTGGGCGGCAGCGACGTCGAGCCCGGAACGCCGGTGAAGGTCGTGATCCCGCAGGGGGCGTCGTCGGAGCAGATCGCGACGATCCTCGGTGATGCCGGCGTGATCGGTCGACCCACGGTGTTCCGCGCACGTCTGAAGCTCAACGGCGACGGCGCGCAGTTCAAGTCGGGCACCTACACGATGAAGACGGGTTCGTCGTACGACACGATCATCCGGGTGCTCGAGAAGGGACCGGCGGCCGCGCCGACGTTCGACGTCACGATCCCCGAGGGCCAGCGGCTGGAGGAGACCGCCGCACACATCGACTCGCTGCGCTCGTCGGCGCAGTCGAGCGGCGGCAAGGTCCTGCCGGCGTTCACGGGCGCCGAGTGGCTCAAGGCCGTGCGGGCGCTGCGACCGGATCCGTCGCTCAAGGCCCCGAAGGGCACCACCAGCATGGAAGGCCTGCTCTTCCCGGCGACCTACGAGCTGAAGCAGTCGGCGAAGGTCGGCGACCTCGTCGCCAAGCAGCAGGACGCGTTCGCGCAGAACATCGCGAGCATCGACATGACCAGGGCGGCGAAGGCGAACCTCACGCCCTACGACGTGGTGATCATCGCGTCACTCGTGGAGCGCGAGGCGAGGCTCGACAAGGAGCGTCCGCTCGTGGCGGCGGTGATCTGGAACCGGCTCAAGGTCGGCGAGCCGCTCGGGATCGACGCCTCGAACCAGTACGCCGCGTACAAGCCCGGTGCCAAGGAGTTCTGGGTGTCCGACCTGCTCCAGAGCCAGCTCGACGAGGAAGGCCCCTACAACCTGCGCAAGGTCGGCGGGCTTCCACCCACGCCGATCGCCTCGCCGGGCCTGGCATCGCTGCAGGCGGCGGCGAACCCGGCCGACGTCGACTATCGCTACTACGTGGTCGACACCGACAAGAACGACGGGTCGCACTTCTTCACGAACGACTACAACGAGTTCCTCGCGCACCAGTAGCGGTCACGCGACGGGTGCATCCATCGCCGGCGCCGAGTCGGCACTCGGTTGCGTCGGGGTCGGCATCGGCGCGCACAGCTCACTGTTCAGTTGCTCGCGGTGCCTGCCGATACGGCCGCGTGGCCACTCGCGATACACCTGCTCGACCACCCGCGGTGCTCGGCGTGGCCGGCACTGCGCCGGTCGTTGCGGCATCGCTCTCGCCGCAGATGATGCGTGCCGCGTTCGACGCGCTCGGCATCGACGCGTACTACGTGCCGCTTGCGCTGCGCGAGCGGTCCGCGGCGAAGGCCCTGCGTGCGCTTCCGCGCCTGGGCTTCCGGGGCTGCAACGTCACGATGCCCTACAAGCGGATCGCCGCCGAGGTCGCGCACACGCGCAGCGACGCGGTCGAGCGCTCCGGCAGCGCCAACACGCTCGTCGTCCGCGACGACGGATCGCTGCACGCGGAGGCAACCGACGGCACCGGACTCGTCGCCGCGCTGCAGCGGCGGGGCGTCGCACTCGACGGGGCCCGGGTCGTGGTGATCGGCGCCGGAGGAGTGGCCGCGGAGGCGGCACTCGCATGTGTCGATTCCGGCGCGCGTCACATCGATATCTGGAACCGGACTCGGAGCCATGCCGAGGCGCTCGCCGATCGTTTGCAGATCGTCGCACCTGCTCTGGGTGTACAGGTCCACGACCGGATGCCGATACGCGAACCGTCCGACGTGTTGCTTGGATGCGTGCCCGCTGATGCGATCGAACAGCGAGCGCTCGCCCCGCTGCACCCGGACACGTTGGTCGCCGACTTCGCCTACCGGCGAGACGGGCGACCGACACCGATGATGGCAGCGGTCGCCGACCGACCGGAACGTGGCATCGACGGGCGAGAGCTTCTCGTCCGCCAGGGTGCCGATGCGATCCGGCACTGGTTCGGCGTCGAGGCCCCGATCGAGGTGATGTCGAGTGCAGTCAGGTAACCAACACCCGCAGGATCCAGCGGCGCAGTACGCGCAGCCGGGACCGGGTGCGCCTGCGCCGGCAACGGGGTACGCACCACCAGCGGATGCGCAGCAGCCGGGCCAGCCCGGCGCCGTGCCGCCCGGCATGACTCCCGTACAGCCTCCCGCAAGCATGCCGATGACACCACCGGCAGGCACCCCGGTCGCACCGGGCACGCCCGCCGCGATGCAGCC
>JAGQUL010000275.1:0-725 GCA_020438525.1 Thermoleophilia bacterium
CGTCGCCGACACCGGTGCCCACGCCGCGGTCAGCCGCGTCGGCTCGCTCGTCACGCTCTTCCACCTCGGACCGGAGCAGACCACCGCGCCCACCAACTTCGACGAGGCGCAGCAGCTCGACACCGCCCGCTTCGGCCGCATGCACGCCGCCGCACTCGCCGCCGGC
Organism: Thermoleophilia bacterium; assembly: GCA_020438525.1. The sequence continues at coordinate 167 of JAGQUL010000275.1, forward strand.
CACCACCTCCCCGCCTCGCAGTTCGAGGCGCTGTTCGCGTCCACCACGCACGACGACGCGATGATCGACTCGCTCGCCGCCGCCGTCCGCGAGTTCCTCGACACCGACTCGGCCGGCCGATGACCACGATGGGCGACGACGACCAGCAGCACCCGCACTGGAGCGATCAGCCGTCGACCGCGGCCGAGCGCGCCGCAGGGGAGCGGGAGGCCGAGCGTCCGCGCTCGCCGCTCGCGACCCTCGCGACGCGCATGGCCGACGTGTCACCCGCATGGTCCGCCGTGACCCTCGCGGCCGACGACGCTCCCGCCGGCTCGATCGACGTCGGCTCGCGCGACCGCACGATCGGCGTGGAGTCGATCCGCGAGGGATGGCTGCTGCACCGTGGCGCATCGCGCCTCGCGGCCGCAGCGTCACCCGACCTGTCGCTGCTCGTGGGTGACTGGTGCTACGCCGCCGGCCTGTGCGAGATCACCGACCACGGCTCGCTCGACGACGTCGCCACGCTCGCACGCCTGGTCGCCGACGTCTCCGCACGCGCCGGCGAGTCCGTCGACGC
>JAGQUL010000275.1:773-7217 GCA_020438525.1 Thermoleophilia bacterium
GGCGATGGCACCTCGCACCCCCACCGACCTGCGCGACTTCATCGAACGGCTCCGCGCCGCCGGCGAGCTCGTGGAGGTCACCGCCCCCGTCAGCTCCGAGCTCGAGATCACCGAGATCGTCGATCGCGTCTCCAAGGAGCAGGGCCCCGCGCTGCTGTTCAGCAACGTCGTCGATTCGCACTTCCCCGTGCTCGCCAACCAGTTCGGCAGCGCGCGTCGGCTCGCGATCGCGTTCGGCGTCGACGACATCGACGAGGTCGGCGCCCGGATCAGCGAGCTGCTCACGCTCACCAAGCCACCGAAGGGGCTGCGCGCGAAGCTCGCCACCGCGCGCAAGCTCGGCGGCGTGGCACGCAGCGTTCCCCCGAAGCAGGTGCGCGCCTCGAAGGCCCCGTGCCAGCAGGTCGTGCATACGGGCGACGACGTCGACCTGGACACGATCCCGATCCTCCGGTGCTGGCCCGAGGACGGCGGCCGCTACGTCACCCTGCCGCTCGTGTTCACGAAGGACCGCAACGGCAACCGCAACTGCGGCATGTACCGCGTGCAGCAGTACGACAGGAACACGTGCGGCATGCACTGGCAGATCCACAAGGACGCGGCCGACGACTGGCGACACATGCCGCCAAGCGGTCGGCTCGAGGTGGCGGTGGCGATCGGCACTGACCCGATCGTGACCTACTCCGCGAGCTGCCCGCTGCCCAAGGACATCGACGAGATGGTGTTCTCGGGCTTCGCGCGCGGGCGGCGCGTGGAGATGGTGCAGTGCCGCACCGTCGACCTGCAGGTGCCCGCCAACGCCGAGTTCGTGCTCGAGGGCTACATCGAGCAGGGCGAGCTGCGCACCGAGGGACCGTTCGGCGACCACACCGGTTACTACTCGCTCGCCGACGAGTACCCGGTGTTCCACGTCACCGCGATCACGCGCCGCCGCGATCCGATCTGGGCCGCGACGATCGTGGGCGTGCCCGACCACGAGGACAAGTGGATGGGCAAGGCCACCGAGCGGATCTTCCTGCCGCTGCTGCAGATGGTGCAGCACGAGGTCGTCGACTACGACCTGCCGAGCGAGGGCGTGTTCCACGGCTGCTGCATCGTCTCGATCAGCAAGAAGTTCCCCGCGCACGCGAACAAGATCATGCACGCCGTGTGGGGCACCGCGCTGCTGAGCCTCACCAAGTCGGTGATCGTGGTCGACGACGACGTGGACGTGCACGACTACGCCGCGGTCGCCGCGCGCGTGGCCGAGTGCTGGGATCCGGACCTCGACACCGTCTACTCGCGCGGGCCGATCGACGTGCTCGACCATGCGCCGACCGTGATGGGTATGGGCGGCAAGATCGGCATCGACGCCACCCGCCCGTGGGCGAGCGAGGGTCGCGACGTGGATGCGGAGGCAGCGCACGCGCGTGCGGAGGCGGTCGATGCGGAGGCGTTCGCGCGGCTCGTGCGCGATGCCGGCGGGCTCAACCATCGCGTGGTGGCGGACGCCGCACTCGCGATCGTGAGCGTCGACAAGCAGCGCGGCGGACAGGCGCAGCGGCTGCTCGCGAACCTGGTCGACGACGATGCTGCGCGCGGCTTGAAGCTGATCGTGGCGGTCGACGCGTCGGTCGACGTGGACGATCTCGCACACGTCGCGTTCCGCACGTTCGGCAACACCGATCCCGTCCGCGACAGCGTGCGCTCCTCGAGCGGTGGCGGCGCGCTCGGCATCGATGCGACTACCAAGCTCGCGGCGGAGGGCTATGCCCGCGACTGGCCGGCCGACATCGTGATGACCGAGCAGGTCAAGCAGCAGGTCGACGAGCGCTGGAGCGAGTACGGCATCCCCACCCCCGGCGCACGCACCGTGCCGCACGAGGGCCTCGCGCCCGGTGAGACGCGGATCAGGCCGACCGATACCGCGCGCGGCGCGGGCGGCACCGGCAACGCCGAGATGGCGCGCGACGGCATCGCGGCGCAGGCGACGCAGGGCTGATGATGCGGCTGTTCGGCGTGTACGACGGGCGGCCCCGACGCCGCGCGGGCACCCGCCTCGACGCAGGCGCGTTCGTTACGGCCCGCCCCTCCTGATCCCGACACCCCTCCGGGCTCGATACATCGGCAGGGACCGGAACGTCCAGCAGGGGAGGCTACGAGGATGCCGTCGATCGGCTCAGCTGCCAGCGCGACTCGCGCGTACACTCGCGTACCTGCGCCTGCGCGGGTCGCGATTGCCGTACTCGGCGCAGCGGCGCTCGGCACTGCCGCCTGGCTCGGCGTGCGCGCACTGCGACCCTACGACCAGCCTGCTACGACCCGCAACGCTGCAGATGGAGCTGCCACCACAGGCACGAGCACCCCACGCCCGACGACGGATCCCGTCGTCGCTCCATCGCGGCGGTCGCCGGTCGAGCCGCCGACTTCTACGCACCGGGTCGAGACGCCGACTCCTACAGACCCGGTCGAGCCGCCACCTCGGACCCAGCCGGGCGGTCAGCTGCAGCAGCTCGTGAAGACCGGCCCACGCGCCGCGACCAGCGCCAGCGACCCGCAGGCGTTCCACGACCTGCTCGCCGCCGACGGCCCGGGCTGGGCAGCCGCCGACGGCACGCTCAGCATCCCCCTCCCCGACGGGCAGAACCTCTGGCTGTTCGGCGACACGATCGTGCGCCTGCCCGGCGGCGCCGACAGCAGCGACTTCGTGCGCAACACGGCAGTGCTCCAGGACGGTGCCACGGCCACCACGCTCACCACCGGCACCGCCAGCGACGCCGACGACTTCCTCAAGCCCGCCGCTCCCGACGAGTGGTACTGGCCCGGAAGCGGGATCGCGCAGGGGAACGAGCTCGTGCTCTTCATGTCGCGCATCCACAAGACCGCCAGCGGCGCGCCCGGGTGGAACTTCGAGGGCGTCGGCTCCGACATGCTCGTGCTCGACCTGCACGACCTGTCGGTGAAGGACCGGATCGCGATGCCCGGCGGTACCGGCACCGACTGGGGCAGCGCGGTGGTCGAGTCCGGCAACCACACCTACGTGTACGGGTTCCGCGGCTATGCTGACGAGCCGTTCCGCCGCGAATCGCTGCTCGCACGCACGACCCGCGGGGAGCTTGGCCACGCCGCGTTCGAGTACTGGGACGGGACCGGTTGGTCACGTGATCCCGAGCGAGCCGCGCCGGTCGCGAACGGCCTGTCGAACTCGTACTCCGTGTTCACGCTGCCCGACGGGCGGTTCGCGATGGCGAACCAGGAGCCGATGTTCGGCACGAAGCTGCGCATCGCCACTGCCGATCGCCCGCAGGGTCCGTGGAGCCGCTGGACGGTCGTCGACGACGGGCCGCCGCTCACGAGCGACCGGATCTCCTACAACGCGCAGGTGCACCCGCAATTCACCGCCGACGGACACCTGCTCGCGAGCTGGAACATGAATCGCAAGGATGCGCAGCTTCCCGGTCGCGACGAGCTCGACGACTACCGGCCCGTGTTCCGGTCGATCGACATCGAGCGGCTCGACGGCTGACGGGCTGCCTCAAGCACGGCATCGAACGCGCCGATGACGGCCGCATGGCGCACCAGATTCCACTCCGGAGCGTATTTCCACTCGCCCCCGAAGACGGGGTGATCGACACGAGCGGACTGGAGCCTCCGCGGCCGCCTCGCGTCACCGGTCGCAACGCCGCGTGGCTGGCTGGTGGTGCCGTCGCATTGCCCCTGTCGCAGTACGTGGCCTACGAGCTCAACGCGATGGGGTTGGGTCTGCTGGCAGCAATGGCGATCGGCGTGGTCGTGGCGCGTGGCGTCATGGCTGAGTACATCGCCAGCACCGGTATCGTCCCCCAGCCGTCGTCCGGGATCGCAGTGCTGGACGGCCTGCTCGTGCTCGCCACCAGGAGCGTGCAACCCGCGGCTGTCGCCACGAACTCAGACGCATCCACCCCGCCCGCGCTCCGCAAGTGGGCGCTCGCCCGCGGCCTGCAGGTGCGCGCCGACCTCGATGCGAGCACCGTGTTGGTCGGGAGCGCCGCGAGCGCGCTTCCCGCATTCCGAGGCATGGAGGCGAACGCAGCGGGCATGGCTACCGGGCTCGTGGGGTACCGTGGCATGCCGATCCACGTCGCGAAGCTGCATTGGGTCGTGACCGAGCAGAACCTGCGTATCGAGGCACCGAACCGCGTGTGGTCGGCGTGGGTGGTCCTGTGCAGGCTCCCGAAGGGCGTCGCGGCGATGTACCCGTGCAGCTCGCTCAGCCGACCGGCGCGACCCGTCCGAGGACTGTCGATCCAGATCCCCGGGGCATTCCGGGTTCGGAGCGAGAGCGTCGACTTCGACCGCACGTGCACCCTGCGGATCGTCGGTGATCCGGACGGGCTGCAGTGGCGCGAGCTGCTGCATCCGGCATTCCTGTCGGAGCTCGCACATGAGCGGGACATCACGTGGCAGCAGCAGGGCGAGTGGCTCGCGATCATCGCGAACGCAGATGCATCCGAGACGGTCCCGGTCAAGCGTCTCGACACGATGTGCGCGAACGCACTGTGGCTGCACGAGCAGTTCGTGCGCGCGGCATACGGTGACGTTCCCGGCCGCAGCCTGACCCAGGATACGCCCGACGCAGCCTGAGCGACGACGGCCAGCAGCGCGGCCCGTGCTGGCCGTCGCCGCTGATCGACCCGGTCCGGGACGGGCCCCTCCGTGGAGGACGAGGCATGCAGGTCTCCACCACCCAGCCGCCCGCTCCACCCGTTGCCGCTTCCAGCGCCGCTCCGACCGTGCCGGCACCACTCGACGCGCCCGTGCTGATCGCCGGCGGCGGCATTGCGGGAATCACCACCGCCCTCGAGCTCGCGCATCAGGGCGTGCGCAGCGTGGTGCTCGAAAAGCGCGGCCCGGTCGCGACCCGCCAGAACCTGTTCAACCTCGTGCCGCCCGTGCTCGACAACCTCCAGCGACTCGACCCGGGCGGCGAGCTGATGTCGAAGGTCGCGTCCGTACAGTCGATCACGATCGGCGCGCCGGGCGCCCCCGAGACGAAGACCCGCGACTTCTCGACGCCGCAGATGGCACCCGACCCGACCCGTTCGCGTGGCGACGTGAAGGCGCTGCTCAGCTCGATGCAGCCACCGAGCGTCGCCGGCGCGGACAACCGCCGCTGGGGCCGGATCGGTATCGCCGAGCTCGAGAACGCACTGCGCGGATTCGCCACGTCGCGCTTCGGCGACCTGATCGAGCTGCGCACCGACACCGCAGTCACGGGCGCGCGCACGGTCGGCGACCACGTCGAGGCGACCGTGCAGGCAGGCGGCGCCGCTGCCGCACAGGACACGCTGCGCGGCGCGTTCCTCGTCGACGCCACCGCCGGCCGGCTCGATGGTGGCCGATGGAAGCGCACCGGCCAGGACGCCACGTGGGTAGGCACGCGTTTCGAGGGCGTCGACTCCACCGGCACCGTGATGCGCACGCAGCCCGACCCCGACGGCGTGCACGCCCGAACGAACGTGGTGCTCGAACACCCCGCGCGGTCGATCGCGTGGTCGCAGCTGCCCGCGGGCGTGGATCCGGCAACGACCGACCAGGCAGGCCGCGATGCGATCGCCGTGGCCGATGCACGATCGGTCGGCGTGACCGGCGAGCAGCTGCCGCTGCCTCCCGGCGACCGCCTCCAGGCGCGCGTGCGGCCCGGCTACAACAGCAGCGCGGTGCGCGGCCGGATCGTGACCGTCGGCGACGGCAGCCGCGAGCCGTTCTTCCCGACGTCCTCCGGTGCAGCAATGGCGATCGTGCACGATGCCCCGATCGCTGCCGACGCGATCGTCGCGTCGCTGCGTGATCCTGGGTCGAAGGACCACGAGATGCGCTCGTACGCGATGCGGATGTCGCACGCGAACCGGGCCCTCACCACCGCATCCTCCGCTCGGTTCGAGCAGCTGAGCGGGCGACTGCCCGACGCGGACGAGTAATCCTGCACGCGGCCGCGTGCGACCTGCACCACCTGCCGTTCGACACCTGTAGCATCTCGGGCGATATTCCAACCCGTGTTTCGTCAGGGAGGACGAATGCAGCTCAGCCCCAATGTCCCCGGTCGCGTACGCCTGGCCCCCGGTCGAGTGATCGACCGCCTCCAGGGCAAGCCCGCCACCTTCGTGTCCATCAACTGGGATCCCAGCTTCTTCGGCCGTGACCGCGGTGCCGGCTTCGCGACGGGTCCCGTGCGCGAAGGTGGCGACGCGATCGTCGCCGCGTGGAGCAGCGCCGACTTCGCTCGCGACACCGTGGTGCCGGATCTCGCGAAGGCAGACGACTACCAGAAGGCGCTCGCCAGCGTGTTCGCCGATGCCGTGGCCCGCAACGAGGCCGGCCTCGCCGAGCTTCGAAGCAACTACTCGATGACCGAGAAGTACAGCCCGAAGAACGGCACGTTCGACTTCGTGGTGGACCGCCCCGGCACCGACAACGACCTGCGCT
>JAGQUL010000276.1 GCA_020438525.1 Thermoleophilia bacterium
GCAACTCACCCGATCGCCGCCCACCACCCCCACGTGACTTGCACCATATGGACACGAAAATCACCACCGAGTGCAACTCACCGGATCAACGCCCGCCACCGCCCGCCACCCCCGCGTGACTTGCACCACATGGACANNCACCCAGTGCAACTCACCCGATCGCGCACCATCACCCCACGTTGCGCCCACGCGCGTAGGATCGTCGGCATGATCCTCGACAACGCCAACGTCCTCACGATGGACGCCGCCCTGCCCCGCACCAAGGTGCTCGCGATCGCGGGCGGCAAGGTGCTCGGCGGGGTCGATTCGCGCGAGGACGCGATCGCCTCGCACATGCACGAGCGCATCGACATGCGCGGCCTCACGGTGGTGCCGGGGTTCGTGGAATCGCACTGCCACTTCCGCGGCTGGGCCCTGCAGCAGCACCGCCTGCAGCTGCACGATGCCGGATCAGCGAACGAGCTGCTCGAGCTGGTTCGCGTGCGCGCCGCATCCGATGCGATGGACGACGACCTGCCGAACGCAGCACGGACCGCGACCCCCCGTGTTGCGGACGGGTGGGTGCTGGGCGGCGGGTGGAGCGAGCCGATCGGCGGCGCGGTCTCGGTGGCGGAGCTCGATGCGGCGGCGGGCGGGCGCCCGGTGGCGCTGCACTCGCGCGACGGGCACGCGCTGCTCGTCACGCCGCGCGCGCTCGAGATGCTCGGCCTGGCAATCGACGAGCTCGACGTTCCCGGCGGCGTGGTCGAGCGCGATGCGAGCGGCTCGTTCAGCGGGATCCTTCGCGAGGAATCTGCGTTCATCGTGCGGCGCGCACTTCCCGACGACGACCTCGACATGAAGGTGATGGCCACGGCGATGCGTGCGGCGGCGCGACGTGGCGTGACGAGCCTGCACGACATGGACGGCGCAGCCGCGCTGCGGACGTGGCGGCGGCTCGAGGACGAGCGCGGGCTGGCGGTGCGCGCATGGGTGCACCTGCTGGTGGACGACCTGCCGCACGTCGAGGCGCTGGGGCTGGGCGCTGGCTGGGGATCGGATCGGCTCGCGCTCGGCACGCTCAAGGTGTTCGCCGACGGAACGCTCGGCTCGGGCACTGCGCTGGTGCACGACCCCGAGCTGCCGGTGCCCGGCAGCGAGCCGCGGGCCGGGGTGGCGATCACCTCGCCGGACGAGCTGCGCTCGCTCGCGCGACGTGCGGGCGCGGCCGGGTTGCCGCTCGCGGTGCATGCGATCGGCGACCTCGCCGTGACGAACGTGCTCGACGCGCTCGAGGCATCGCGCGAGCACTGGGACCAGCTGCCGATGCGACCGCGGATCGAGCACGCGCAGCTCGTTCGGGTGGAGGACCTCGACCGCGCGGCGCGGCTCGGGGTCGCGTTGAGCGTGCAGCCGTCGATGCTCGTGTCCGACCGTGACGAGGCGAGTGCCCGCTGGGGCGAGCGCACCGCTCGCGCGTACGCCTACCGGTCGATGGTCGATGCCGGCTGCGGGATCCTGCTCGGGTCCGACGCGCCGATCGAGGACTTGCGCCCGCTCGCGGCGCTGCACGCGGCCACCACGCGCACGGGCGGCGCGCACGGCCTGCCATCGCTCGACAATCCGTTCCATCCGGAGCAGGCGATCGATCCGGAGACCGCGCTCCTGGCCACAACCGCCTGGCCCGCCGATGCCACGGGCGAAGCCCACCGACTGGGCCGGCTGGTGCCCGGCCGCGAGGCCGACCTCGTGGTGCTCTCGGGCGATCCGCTCGCCACGCCGTTCGCCGACCTCGAGGTCGTCGCGACGATGGTCGGCGGCCGCTGGACCTACGGCGCGGCCAACCTCGGCGTGCGCTGACCGGGCACGATGTCAGTCGACTGACACCGCCGGCAGCGATTCGAGCCAGCCGGCCACCTCGCGCGGGGACCGCAGGCACACCCACGAACCGTCGTCGGCCTGCTCCATCATCCGCTCGTAGCGCGATCGGTTCTTCGCATGCGTGCGCCAGGCCCAGCGCACGATCCCGTCACGGCTCCAGAGCGTGGACAGCGATTCGCGGTTGCCGTTCCACAGCTCGCGGCGCGTCGCGAGCCGCACGATCGTCCGGCGCAGCACACGCGTCATGACGAGCGACCTCGACAGGTCGATCCACACCACGAGGTCGGGCTGCCACTGCTCGATCGGTGCGCGCGACAGGTAGTTGCCGCACATCACCCAGCCGCCGGGTGCCTCGTCGACCCGCGCCTGCAGCAGGCGCGTGAACTCCTCGTCCGAGCGCTCCTGCCACGCGGGACCATGCTGGCACGCGTCGAGCTCGACGTGGGCGAGCCCAAGCTTCGCGGCGAGCTGCGCCGCCAGCGTGGTCTTGCCGGAGCCCGACGTGCCGACCACGCGAATTCGCCGCGCGTGCGTGGGTTCTGCGACCTCCATGCACCGATCGTACCCGCTCGCGGCCGCGCATCCTGACGCATCCGCCATCTCGGGCTATATTGGAGCGGTCGTGACCACTTCGCCCGACCAAGCCGCCTCGATCGACGAGGCCGAACCCGCCGCCGGCAACGCGCCGGCGCACCTCCGGCACGATCAGTGCGCGGTGGCGGTGTGCGCCGAGCTCGTGTGTGCCAAGTGGACGCTGCTCGTGGTTCGCGACCTTGCGACCGGACCGCGCTCGTACAGCGAGCTCGAGGCCTCGCTCGCCGGCATCAGCCCGCGCACGCTCTGCGACCGCCTCAAGCAGCTTGCTGCGGCCGGGATGGTCACGCGCACGCGCATCAAGGGCCTGCCGCCGCGCACGATGTACGAGCTGACCGAGAACGGGCGCGGCCTGATTCCGATCGTCGAGGCGATGCGCGTGGTCGGCGAGCAGCTGCTCGTCTCGCCGCCCGACGCGGCAGCAGCCGAGCAGGCCGTCGGCGACGCCTGCTGCGGCGACTGACTCCAACGGCGACCGATCCGCCGCACCACCTGCGTGGCCCCGATCGAGTTTCGCATCACAGTGCCGGTTTCCGACCATGACATGCGAAACTCCCCGATTGCGCCGGGCCGCCGCGGCGCGCTATTGCTTGGGGCGTCGCCGGCGGCGCTTCACGCGGGCTGTGGTCTTGGGTGGGCGACGACGACGCGTGGTCTTTCGCTTCGTCGTCTCCTTGAATCCCGCGGCGGCTTCGACGAGCGCGGGATCAACCGTCTCGTCGAGCAGCGGCGCGCCGACGCACACCGCGCAGCGCCCGCACGGCTCGGCAGCCGGGTCGTCGAGCTCGGCCGCGACGAACGCCATCAGGCACTCCTCGCCGCGCGCGTAGCGCTGCATGCGCGCGTACTCGTCGTGGCGCCGCAGCACCAGCTCGGTCATGCGCCCCTCGTCGACCTGGAAGTCGACCCCCGTGGCGTACCACGTCGATCCGCGCTTCGCGACCGGCGCCGGATCCTCCACCGCGAGCTGCCCGAGCACCTTCTCCGTCAGCGCGCGCCCCACCCCGACCGCCTTGGCGAGCGCCGTGACCGACATCCCCGACGGCGAGGCGAGCCGCAGCCCGCCGAGCACCTTGTCGTAGGCAGCGACGGGCGGGAACGCCTGACCGATGAAGTAGTCGGTGATGCGACGGTCGCCGTCGCCATGCAGCAGCACTCCGAACGCATCGTCGACCGCGCGTCCGGCACGCCCGACCTGCTGGTAGTAGTGGATGAGCGACTGCGGCAGCTGGAAGTGGACCACGAACGCCAGGTCGGGCTTGTCGAAGCCCATACCGAGCGCAGGCGTGGCGACGACCGCCTTGATCTCGTTCGCGAGCAGGCGACGCTCGAGCTCGAGCTTGCGCTGCTCGTCGGCGCCGCCCGGCTCGCCGCCACCCGTGTAGTGCTCGGCGTCGATCCCGTTCGCGCGCAGGAACCCGGCGATGCGGCGCGCGTGCGCCTTGGTGAGCACGTAGATGATCCCGCTGCCGTCGATCGCCGGCAGGTGCTGCGCCAGCCAGGCCATGCGCTCGTGCTCGCCCGGAAGGTGGATCACCTGCAGCTGCAGGCTGGCCCGCGAGAGCGGACCACGCAGCACCTGCACGTCACCACCGAGCTGCGCCACCACGTCCTGCACCACCGCATCGTTCGCGGTCGCGGTGGTGGCGAGGATCGCCGCGTCGGCGCCGAGCTTGGGCAGCACCCCCCGGATGCGACGATAGTCGGGGCGAAAGTCGTGGCCCCAGTCGCTGATGCAGTGTGCCTCGTCCACCACGAAGAGGCCGATGTCGTCGAGCAGCGGCTCGAGCACGCGATCGATGAACCCGGTGTTCGCGAGCCGCTCGGGCGACACGAGCAGCAGGTCGAGCTCGTCGCTGGACAGCCGCGTCACCACGTCGTCCCACTCGTCCGTGTTGGAGGAGTCGATGCGCGCCGCGCGCACGCCGAGACGCTCGGCGGCGCGCACCTGGTCGCGCATGAGCGCCAGCAGCGGCGACACGAGCACGGTCGGCCCGGCGCCGCGCTCGCGCAGCAGTCGCGTGGTGAGGAAGTAGACGGAGCTCTTGCCCCAGCCGGTGCGCTGCACGACGAGCAGGTGCGCACGCCGGTCGACCAGCGCGACGATCGCCTCGAGCTGTCCGTCGCGGAACTGCGCGTCGGGGCCGAGCGATGCTCGAAGCAGCTCGGTTGCACGAGCTTCGGTATCGGCAGGGGCGACGGTCACCCCGTCACCGTATCGAATCCGCTACGCCGCGTTGTGGCCGGGCAGGTCGGGGCTGATGCCCGGCTGCGGGCGCGGCTGCTGCGGACCACCGGGCGCTCCGGGATCCTGCGCCGCCTGAGCCGGCTGCTGCATCGGCTGCTGCGGCTGCTGCGGCTGCGCGAATGGATTTGGTCCGGTCGCTGCCGGTCCGGGCTGAGCCGTCGGCTCGATCCCCGGGAAGCTGACGTGCGACGTGGCGGGCTGCCCGCCGATCGCGGGCAGGAAGTCGGTGACCGGCTGCGCGCCTGCGCCGACCTGCTCGTACCCGGCCTCGGCCGCGGGATTGGGCTGGAGCACCGGTGCTGCCGGTGCGGCCGGTGCCTGCGGCACGGGAACCGGAACCGGCGCGGATCCACGACCGTGGCGCATCGCGTCGAAGCCGAGCTCGTCGTTCGCCGCCTGCTGCGAGCCGGCCGCGGTGCGGCGCAGGTCGCGGTCGATGCGGATGTTGTTCGCCTCGAGCAGCAGCGCGAAGTTCTGCTTGGACGATGCGTGCAGCATCGCCTCCTCGACCGTCACGGCCTTGTCCATCACCAGCTGCAGCAGCGACTGGTCGAAGCTCTGCATGCCGTAGTAGGCGCCCTCGCTGATCGCGTCGTGGATCGTGCCGGTGTCGTCGGGATTCTCGATCGCGTCCGCGACGCGGCTCGTGCCGACCATCACCTCGATCGCCGGGACGCGGGAGCGCCCGTCGGCGGTGCGGATCAGGCGCTGCGACACGATCCCCTTGACGGTTCCGGCAAGCATCGAGCGCGCCTGGCGCTCGAGCTCGGCGGGGAAGAAGTCGAGCACGCGATAGATCGTCTCCATCACGTCGATCGTGTGGAGCGTCGAGAAGACGAGGTGGCCGGTCTCGGCTGCGCTCAGCGCCGCGCGAACGGTCTCCTCGTCGCGCATCTCGCCGATCAGGATCACGTCCGGATCCTGGCGAAGCGCACGGCGCAGCGCTCCGGCGAACGAGCCCGTGTCGGTGCCGATCTCGCGCTGGTTGATCAGGGACCGCTTGTCGCGGTGGACCATCTCGATCGGATCCTCGACCGTCACGACGTGTCGCGCCGAGTGCTCGTTGATGTGGTCGATCATCGCCGCGAGCGTGGTCGACTTGCCCGAACCGGTCGCGCCGGTCACGAGCACCAGGCCACGCGGCTGCATCGCCAGCTGCTCGATCACGCTCGGCAGGTTGAGCGTGTCGAGCGCGGGAACCTCGTCGGGGATCACGCGGAGCGCGATCGAGATCTCGCCGCGCTGGCGAAACACGTTGACGCGGAAACGAGCGCAGCTGCGCAGCTCGTAGGAGAGATCGGTCTCGCCGGCCTGCTCGAACTCGTGCAGGCGGTTCGGCGCATGCCGGGTCAGCTCGCGCACGATCATGTCCATCTCGTCGGGACCGATCAGGTACATCCCCGGGATCGGGGTGAGCTCGCCGTTGAGGCGCAGGTAGGGGGGCGATCCTGCCTTCAGGTGCAGGTCGCTGGCTCCAAGCGTCGTGACCTGCCGCATGCAGTAATGCAGGGTCTGGACGGGATCACCGGTCGGGGCTGCGCTTCGGCTTGCGCTCACGGGCACGTACTTCTTTCCGAGTGGGCATCGGCTACCGATCCCATCGGCACACCCGCCCGCGAAACTTGAGTCCGGAACCGGATACGGTCAGCCCATCCACGTGGGATGCGCCACGACCCAGCGCTCCACCGAGCTTCGATACGCGCCCGGCGAGGTGTGCAGGACGCGCCGGACCGCGACGCGCACGTCGCGCTCCGTGCCGATCATGGCGAGGAACTTCACGGTCCGATCATGCCCGTACGTCGAGTCGAGGTACTCGGCGACCTGGGCACCGAGGCGATACGCCTTCCACTTGTCCGCGCCGAGGCCCTCCATCGCGTCCTGCTCGAACAGCAGCTTGTCGAGATCGAGCGCGCCGCTGCGAACCCCGGCGATCGCGCTGTCGTTCTTGAGGTAGTAGCGGCCGGTTCGCACGATCTCGTGGTCACCCTCCCACTCGGCGATGCCCTCGGTGTAGAGCTGGTAGCCGGACCGCGCCAGCGTGACCGTCGCCAGGTGCGTGAGCTCGTGACGCAGCAGCGACTGACGCTCGATTCCCATCATTCCGTGCCACGCATCCAGGCTGATCGAGACATTGCGCTCCGAGGTCGCGACCCCCGCAGCGTGGTCGAGCGTGCCCCGATCGAGCGTCGACATCACCTTCGACGCCCGACCGCTGCTCGGCGCGAGCACGATGAACGCCCCGTGCCCCGCGGGTCGCATGCGCGGATACCTGCGCACGAGCTCCGGCAGCATCCGGTCGGCGTCGGCAGCGATCGACCGGGCGGTCGCAAGCTCCGGGGTCGGCGCGAGCACGCCCACGCGCCCGTGTCGCACGTACGACACGTCGCGCGCCAGCAGCAGCAGCCCGCCGCGCTCGAGCTTCATCGACTCCACGTGCCACCGTCGAACGATGCCTCGTCCGGCATCGCCGAACGGGCGCAGCTGCAGCTCGACCGCCGTTCGCGGCGTGGAGA
>JAGQUL010000277.1 GCA_020438525.1 Thermoleophilia bacterium
AGGCGGCGGGAATCGAACCCGCGTCGAACCCCTTCGGTCCACGTCACGATGCGGTACATCGACAGCGCGCGCCGAGCGGCGTTCGATTCCCACTTTCCGTCGTCCGATTCCCGACGCACGGGGGTCGAGCGCCTCACCCGGCTCCGGCGACGCACTCCGCGAGCAGCTCGATGAACGGCACCGGATCATCCTCCACGCTCAGGGCGTCGAGGCCGGCCAGGTACCGGTCGCGATCGTCGACGCGAACGATCGTCCATGGGTATCCGCCGGAGGCGAGCATCACGTTCATCAGGAAGCGCGCCATGCGGCCGTTGCCGTCCGGATACGGATGGATGTAGCCGAACAACCAGTGGCCGAGCACTGCGCGCACCGAGGGCTCCGGCTCGGCCGCGAGCAGCTCGAAGAGTGCCGGCATCGCATCACGCACGGCCTGGTGACGTGGCGGAACGTGGCGCGACCCTCGCAGGTAGACCGCGTCGTTGCGGTAGCCCGCGAGCGCCGAAGCGGAGAGCGCGCCAGCCGCGACGAACGGCTGAAACAGCTCGCGATACCAATCGCGATGCGTGCGCTCCACGAGATCGCCTGCCTCGGAACCATCCATCACCGCGGCGACGTCACGCTTGACCGCCTCGAACGCCTGCCAGTAACCACGGGCGGCGAGCACATCGCGATCGTGATGATCATCATCATCGGCGTCCGGGTCCCACCCACGAGTTCGCACGCGCTCGATGAGCTCGGCACTGACCGCGTAGCCCTCGATCGACAGCGAGTGATAGGCGTCGCTCGCATACGCATCGTCGACCGCTGCCAGGAACTCGGTCGGATCGGCGGGCAGCCCCGGCGCCGCCGGGAATCGATCAATCACCGCCTGACGATGCTGGTACCAGAGCGCGCGCACTCGGGCGACGATCGGCGGAACCGAAGCGGTGAACTCGAGAACGTCGATGGTCGGCTCGAATGGATCCCGTTCGCGAACGTCGTGTTCAGCCGCTCGCATCGTCGCGACGATCTCGTCGGCATCGGCGGGGCGCCCGACGCGCCGCAACGCTCCCGCGATCCGCCCCGCGACTCGCGCATGGCCGCCCTCGAGCAGGTGACGCAGCACGTCACTGACGTCGGAGAGCTGGCCGAGCGCAAGCTGCGCTTCGAGTGGTCGCGTCTGGAAAAACGCATCCGTCACACGCGTGAGCGAAAGGGCCGGGTCGAGCAGCCGAAGTCCGTCGATCTCGACGATCTCGCCGTTCGGAGGCATCGCATCGCGCCGGACCGCGAACAGGGAAGTCTCGAACGGAAGCACGAGTTGACGATTGTTCGCGCCGACAGCGTGCACGACGACCTGCGTCGGGATCGTGTTGCTTCCGACGATCCGCAGGAGCGAGTGTTCGGCCGACAGGTGCCAACGTGTGCCGTAGCGCTCGGCGCAGTACGCCGCGCAGAATTCCCAGAACGTCGCATACCACGGCGTGCTGTCCCCAGGACGGGTCGCGGGGCTGGCGGCGATCCACCACCCCTTGACGACCTCCCGCAGGAAACCGTGGCGGACCAAGCGCTCGCGATGGGTTCTCGTGAGCGTCGCGGAGGGGAACACGCGCGCTCCACCGACCTGCAGCTCTCGCAGCACGGCCAGCGACGCCGCGAGCTTTTCGTTGGCCTCGGCCATTCGCACCTCCGTCCAATCACAATCATCACGCGTCGTGCAATCACAATCATATCGTGTCGTGCAATCACAATCATATCGTGTCGCGCAGTCACAATCATTTCGCGCAGCGCGAGAGCCTTCCCATGCGCGAAGATTCGCCAAGGAATCGGCCGGCGTATCGGCCGGGGCCCCGCTGTCGGGGATGATCAACAGCGATGATCCGCCGCCCGCGTGGAACAGAGGCTCCGGGTCGCTCCGGCCCGCAACCCGAGAACATTGGCGCATGGCGATTCCAGGACCGCTCCGATCGACCTCGGTCGAGCTGCTCGACGACTATTGCGCGAACCGGTTTCCGGAGCATCTTCGCGACCAGGTGCGCCTGAGCTACTCCATCCGCGGCAATGCCATTTCGATCCTCGAGCATCGTCCTCCATGGCCCGGCTCCTCCACGGACGACTGGTCCGACCTCAAGATCGCGAAGCTCCAATGGGATCCGCCCACTGCGACCTGGTCGTTCTACCGGGCCGATAGCCACGGCCGCTGGCTGCACCTCGACGACCTCCCACCCGTCGGCGACCTCGTCATCGCGCTCCGCACGATCGACCAGAATCCCCACGGCTGCTTCTGGGGCTGACGAGGCGGACCGCAGCGACGGCCGCGTCCGACACACTGTCGTCAGGTCGATTCCCGGGCGGGGATATGAACCAGAAGAAGAAAATCCCCGCAAAACGGGGACTTTCAGTGGAGGCGGCGGGAATCGAACCCGCGTCCAGTGCCGGCTTGGCATGGGCGTCTACGAGCGTAGTCGACAGTACGATCTCGGATCCGACCTGCCCCGTCGACCGGCCAGCCGGACCCATCCCCCTCCTGGAAGTCCCGGTGCCGCCGAGGAAGCCTGCGGCACCAGCAGGCCAGTGATGTTGAGGCCGGCGGCGGTACTACTGGCCGAGCCCGCCGGGGCCAACGCCAGTGCTACCTATCAGGCAGCCATGGCGAGCATGTGCTCATCAGTGTGAGTCGCATGTATGGGTTTGGTGGACTGATTTACGAGGCCAACCACCATCCTCGGCTCGCGACCCATCCGCGCGATCGACCCTGTCGAAGCCAGGTCGCCCCCGTGAATGGTTCACTCCGATCAGTATAGCGGCGCTGCGCAGCGCTCCATTCCTGCGCGCGTTCGGCCGGCGGACTCGCGCGCGCACGCGAGCGCGCTTCGTCCGTGCCCGTGAACGAGGTTGTGGGCCGCGCCCGGTCCCCGGTGGGCCATTCCGTGGCCTACTTGAACCGAAGTTGCTGGTCACCGCGATACACGGATGGAGAGTTCGCACCGCCCCCAGCCTGGTGCGTTGCAAACGATGAGAGAGGACGAGGGCCATGAGCCTGTCAGGAATTGCAGCGTCGGCGATCGCAAAGGTCGAGCAGGTCACGAAGACCGACGTGAACAGCGACGGCGTGGTCGGCGCGACCACGTTCGCGACCGGCGCAACCGCTGCCGGCGGATACATGGCACAGGGAATCACCGAAGGTGGTGGTGCCGTGGACGGGTCGAGCGGAGGCTCGCTCGTGAAGAAGATGCTCGTCGGTGGCGCGGTGGGAGCCGGCCTCGGCCTGGGAGCGACCTTCCTCGTGCCGGGACTTCGTGAGGTGACGATGTTCGGCGTCGGCGGCTGGGCTGCGAAGGGCATCATCGCCGCGATCGGTGGCGCCGTCGGCGCGATCGGCGCAGGCGTGCTCCACTTCGTGGGCCAGCGCAAGCAGAACCTCGCGATGCAGGCACAGGCGCAGGCCGCGCAGCAGCAGGCGATGGCGCCCACGCCGACGCCGACCGGCGTGACGCTCCGAGCGAACGCTCGCGGCAAGTACGCACGGGAGCTGCAGGAGAACCTCACCGCGCTCGGCCTCTACCAGGGCAAGGCGACGCGGATGTTCGACTCGGGCACGCAGGCCGCCGTGCGCAAGTACGAAGTCATGAAGGGCGTCGTGCCGACCGGGCAGGCAACGCCCGAGCTGCGCGCAGCGGTGGCGCAGGACGTGAAGCTGATGAAGCAGTACGCCTGACGCACGCCGCACCATCAAGGACTGCCGGGCCGGCATCCCTGCGACTTGGTCGAGGGAGCCGGCCCGGCTGCAATTCCTGACCTTCGATCCCCGTGACCAGCGCCCGGCTTGAAACCGAATCGTCGTCGCCCACGACGTGCTGGCAGGACGGGGCGAGCGACCGGGACAGGTCCCTCGCACTGAAGCGAGCGGAACGGGGACAAGAATGCAGATCGGCAACATCGAGATCACGAGGCGGGACGTGTTCGTCGGCGGCGGTGCGCTGGCCGTGGGTGGCATCGGCGCAGGCGTGATCACGGGCAAGCTCGTGTCGAACGCCGGCAACACCGCGCTCCAGCAGGCCGTGAAGACTGCACGAATCCAGGGTGCGATCGGTGGCGCGGTGCTCGGTGCGGGTCTCGTGCTCGGCATCACGGCGCTCGTGAACGCCGTGCGCGACTAGCGACGCGAAGCGCCTGGACTAGGCGCCGAACTCCTGCGCCCAGT
This sequence comes from Thermoleophilia bacterium, assembly GCA_020438525.1. The sequence continues at coordinate 4,184 of JAGQUL010000277.1, forward strand.
AGGTGCGACCGCTGCTCGAGGTGACGTAGCTCACGCCCATCTGCCGGTAGTTCGGGTCGAGGATGTTGCGCCGGTGGCCCGGGCTCGCCATCCACTCGCGCACGACCTGCTCGGGCGTGGTCTGGCCGGTGGCGACGTTCTCGCCCCACGACTTGCGGAAGCCCTCGGCGCGAATGCGCTCGCCCGGGTCGCCGTCGCCGATTCCGTCGTGCGCCATCTTGCCGACGATCGCCATGTGGTCGGCGTGCTTCTCGGCGGCGTTGTCGAGCGTGCCGCTGTAGACGACCGGGCTCAGGCCGTACTTCGCCCGCTCCTGGTTGATCAGCTCGAGCACGCGCTGCTCGAACGCGCTGTCTTCCTTGCCGCTCGACTTCGTGGTCGATGCGACCTTGGCGACGAACTGCTTCTTGGTCGCCGCCTGGCCCTGCACGCCGGCAACGCCGTGGCTGAGCGAGTTCATGAGGCCCTGAACCGCCTCGCCAAGCTTCTTGACCGCGGCAGCAAGCGACTTCAGCGCCGACTGCAGGTCGGTGCCGCCACCGATCGCCGACGCACCATCCACGGCGCCCTCGGGCCCGCCACCCTTCGCGTCCGGCATGCCGCCGCCGCTCTCACCAGCAACCTTCGTGGGCGCGCCGCTGGCGCCTGCGACGGATGTCGCGGCGACCTTGGCGGGCGCTCCGCCGCCGGCTGCTCCTGCTACTGATGTGATTCCGCACATGTTGGTGGTCCGTCCCCTTGCATCCGTCACGCACCCCTTCCGTGCGCATCCGGACAAATGTCCCCGCTTCCAGTGAACACCGGGTTGCGGCAACTGGCAAGGGGGAAACGTCGAGCATCCGTCAGGGAGGCGACGACGAAGCGGCCGGTCGACCGTCAGCGGCGGTCCTTGAGCTCGCGATCGATCTGTCGCTGCACGTCGCGCTTGGCGATCGTCTGGCGCTTGTCGCCGCGGTCCTTGCCCTTGGCGACACCGATCGAGAGCTTCGCGCGGCCGTCGCGGAAGTAGAGCGCGAGCGGCACGATCGTGTGGCCCTTGCGCGTGGTGTGGACGTGCAGGTCGTCGATCTCGCGACGGTGCAGCAGCAGCTTGCGGGTCCGTGCTGGCTCGTGGTTGAACACGTTCCCCTGCTCGTACGTGGAGATGTTCATGCCGTACACGAACGCCTCCCCGTCGTCGATCCGCACGTACGCCTCGCGGATCGCCGCCTTGCCTGCGCGCAGCGACTTGACCTCGGTACCGGTCAGCGCGAGACCTGCCTCGAGCTCCTCGATGATGAAGAAGTCGTGTCGGGCCTTGGGGTTCTCGGCGACGATCTTTCGTCCGTCGCCCTGCTGTCGCTTCGCTGCTGCCATCGAGCAGCAAGCCTACCTGCGCATCAGCGCGAGCGACGCCGTCGGTAGCGGTTGCCGCCGCCGCCACGATGCTGCGACCGTCGCCGCTCGCGCTCGGGTGGCACCAGGCGCAGGTCGACCTTTCCGGTCGAGCGGTCGACGCGGTCGACGTAGACGACGATCTGGTCGCCGAGTCGCCAGCGGTGCCCGCTGCGGGTGCCGACCATCGCGAGCCCCATGTCGTCGAGCTGGTAGCGCTCGTCGGGGCTGATCGTTCGTGCGGGCACGAATCCTTCGTAGACGCCACCGAAGCGCACGAACATGCCGGCGGCGATCAGGCCGTTCACCTCGCCGGCCCAGCGCCCCGTGCCGTCGTCGCCTGCGTCGGTACCCGTGTGAAGCCGACGATGGAGCAGGTACGCGAGCGTGATCTTGTCGGCCCGTCGCTCGAGCTGTTGCAGCTCCCGCTCCACTGCGCTCACGTGCTGTGCGATCTCCGCGATGTCGTCGCTCGCAACGGGCTCGTCGCTCGCGCCGATCAGCTGCAGCAGCGAGCGATGGTTCACGAGATCGGGATACCGTCGGATCGGCGACGTGAAGTGGGCGTACGAGTGGGTCGCAAGCCCCGAGTGCGGCCCGGATCGTGCCCGGTAGACGGCCTGCTGCAGCGCGCGCAGCACGCGTGGCGCGAAGGTCACGCGTCCGCGGCGAGCGCTCTCGGCGTAGCGCTGTGCACGCTTCGCGGCCTCGCTCGCGAGCTGGGCTGCGTCGGCGCCGCCGAACGACTCGGGCAGCGGCGGCGTGGGCACGCCGAGCTGCTCGAACGTACGCATTAAGGCCTCGATCGCTGCCGGATCGGGGTGATCGTGGATGCGCCAGATCCCGGGCGCGCCGGCCTGTGCGAGGCGCTGGCCGACCGCATCGTTGGCGACGAGCATGCACTCCTCCACGAGCCGGTGCGATCGTGACTCGGGCGCCATGCGTGCGTCCTCGGGGTGGTCGTCGCCGATCGTGAACTCCACGTCGGGCAGTGCCATGTCGAGCGCGCCGCGCTGCATGCGCCGGTCGCGCAGCAGGCGGGTGATTCCGTCGAGGCCATGGAGCAGCTCGTCGATCACGGGATGGATCGCGCCGCCGCGCTCGAGCAGGTCGTCGACCTGGTCGTAGCTGAGCCGACGGGCGCTGCGCACCACGGTCCGCGCGAACCGAACCCGCACGACGCTGCCGTCGGTGTCGAGATCGGCGCAGACGCTCACGCAGCCGCGATCGACGCCGGGTCGCAGGCTGCACAGGTCGCTCGAAAGGGCGTGCGGAAGCATCGGTGCGACCGTGCCGGGCACGTACGCGCTCATCGCCCGGTCGATCGCTTCCAGGTCGATCGGCGAACCAGTCGGGACGTACGCCGACACGTCGGCGATGTGCACCCACAGCTTCCACGCATGGTCGTCGGCGTCGGCCGGCTGGATGCCGATCGCGTCGTCGAAGTCCTTCGCGGTCGGAGGGTCGATCGTCACGATCAGGTCGCTGCGACGGTCCTCGCGGGTGTCGAGGAACGGGATCTCGGTGGGTAGCTCGTCGAGCTGTCGGGCGATCTCGGGCGACGGTTCGCCGAGCGCGTGTCCGGGAGCGGGATCGGGGCCGAGCAGGCCCTCTTCTGCAAGGAGCCCGCGCATGACCGCGTGGATCGAATCGACCGATCCGAGCACCTCCACGACGCGTCCGACGTTGCGGGCGCCCGCCTGCACGAGCGCGAGCTGGCCGATGTCGTCGACGTGGTGCTTGGCGTTGCCGAGCGAGATCGTCGCCCCGGGCTCGAACCACGGGTGCGCAGCGACGTACCGGGCGTGCTTGACGAGCTGGCAGCAGACGAGGCTCACGGCGTGAGCCTATCCGGCGCTGCGGATCAGGTCTTGAGGTACTTGCGCATGCTCGACGCGGAGCCGAACATGCCGAGCGCGATGCCCAGCACCAGCAGGCCGAGCGCGATCACCGCGGTCGGCACGTTTCCGCCCGAGGAGGCGATGCCGTCGGAGTCGACGATGTTGCCGAATGCGCTCGAGAGCACCTTGATCGCGCCGAACACGGCGATCATGGCGAGCACGGCGGCGAACACGCCACAGAGGAAGCCCTCGATCATGAACGGCATGCGCACGAAGCCGTTGGATGCGCCGACGAGCTTCATGACCTCGATCTCGCGACGGCGGCTGTAGATCGACAGGCGGATCGTGTTGGCGACGAGCACGGTGGCGGCGATCAGGATGCCGATGCCGATCGCGAACATCGCGACGGTGACGATCTGGATCACGTTGATCGCCTTCTCGGCCTTCTCGCCGCCGGTGCCGACATCGTCGACTCCCGGCTGGCCCTGCATCGTCTTGGCGACTGCGGACATCTGCGTCGGGTCCTTCAGCTTCGCGTCGAGCGACGCCGGGAAGGGGTTGCCGGGCAGGTTCTCCATCACGCCGGGCGTGTCCTTGAACAGCTTGCGGGCACGCTCGAGCGCGTCCTGCTTGCTCACGAACTCGACGTTGTCGACGAGCGAGTTGCGCTCCAGGTCGATGCGCAGTGCGTTGACCTGCTCGTCGGTGGCGGTCTCCTTGAGGAAGACCTTGACGATGCCGGCCTGCTGCTGGATCTCCGAGCCCTTGGATCGGGCCCAGGTGAAGCCCGCAGCGGTCACGCCAACGATCATGAGCGCGACGAGCATCGCGATGACCGCGGCGAACGACGTGGCCTTGTTGGTCGAGAGCGAGCGGAACGCCTCGGAGAAGTAGAAGCCCATTCGGGTGCGCATGTCAGCGAACCTCCGGACCGGTCGGGTCGTCGGGGTTGATGGCGGGGAACACCCCGGTCGTGCCGGGCACGTGGCCGCTCACCGACGGGAACTGGCTCGTGTTCTGGCCCAGTCCGATGTCGCGGGCGACGCTGTCCTCGTATCCACCGCGAGCCTGGTCGCGGACGAGGCGGCCGCCCTCGAGCTGGATCACGCGCTTGCGGAGCCGGTCGACGATCCCGGTGTCGTGGGTGGCGACGATCACGGTGGTGCCGCCTTCGCGGTTGATGCGAAGCAGCAGGTCCATGATGCCGAGCGACGTCTCGGGGTCGAGGTTGCCGGTCGGCTCGTCGGCGATCAGCAGAAGCGGCCGGTTCACGAACGCACGGGCAATGGCCAACCGCTGCTGCTCGCCACCGGACAGTTCCGCAGGCATCCGATTGGCATTGCCGGAGAGCACGAAC
>JAGQUL010000278.1 GCA_020438525.1 Thermoleophilia bacterium
TCGCCCGCGCGTTCGCGAGCCCGAGTCGCCCGCGCGTTCGCGAGCCCGAGTCGCCCGCGCGTTCGCGAGCCGATCGCGAGACGTATGTACGTAACCCGCGCAATGCGCGGGTTTTGTGCATATGTCCTGGTTGGGAGCGGCCTGGGGCGTGGATTCGGGCCAGACGTATGTACAGAACCCGCGCAATCCGCGGGTTTTGTGCATATGTCTCGTACCGATGGCACCGGTTACCGGGGATGGCCACGCGGGGGCGATCGTCCGGTGGTCGGCGTGGAAGGGCCCCGTGGCACGTGGCCCCGTGCCCCGTGGCCCGTGGCCCGTCGCCCGTGGCCCCGTGGCCCGTGGCCCCGTGGCCCGTGGCCCCGTGGCCCGTGGCCCGCGACGCTGCGGGTTTCGTGCAGCCGAGTGTGGGTGCCCACGCACGACGGATCACGGATCTCATCCGACGATCGGGTGGAGGAGGTGATCGAGATGGGAGCCCCGCTCGTCACACCGATCGAGACCTGCACATGCCCGTACTGCACCGCCGCGGTGCCCGGCACGATCACGCCGGCAGTCGCCCAGGTGCCCCCGACGGGTGGTGGCGGCGCGCTGCTGGAGCAGGTGCCATGGCCGGCAATGCCGGACCTCGTCCAGATCGACCCGCAGTGGCCCACGCTGCCGCCCCCGCCGGCAGCACTCGCCGCCGGCGCAGTGGACGTCACGACCGCGCCGCCCCCGCCCGGCACGACCGGCACCACGACCTGGCCGCCCGACCTGCTCGTCAACGATCCGGCATACGCCGCCGGGCAGCTGATCATGGCGACCCCGATCACCCCCGCCGCCAACCCGAACCTCCCGCAGGTGCCGGTGGTGACCGTCGGCCCGAACATCGTCGACGCCTACGGATTCGGCGGTGCGACCGCTGCGGCTGCGCCCACCACGCAACCCGCGGTGCACGACGCCGCGATCGACCCGACCACCTGACCGTTCAACCCGGCCGCGAGGGGGACGCGACCGGGTCGAGCGTCGCCACCCCCAGCGCCCGCGCCGCGCGCAGCACCCGCTCGTCGTCGGCAAGCACGAGCCGTGCCGAGCCGATCTGCGCGAGGATCCGGTCGGGCGCGATCGCGCCGTACACCTCGGTGTCGGGCAGCGCGTCCGGATCGATGCCGGTCCGCTCGAGCGCCGCGTGCACCGCATCCACCAGCGCGCTCGCCTGCCCCGCGTGCTGGCACGCGATCCGCATCGTCTCGGCTCCGCCGGGGTTCGACGACCACCAGCGCAGCGCCTCGTCGAGCTGCGTGCTGCTGGTGGGATCCACCACGAGCAGCGCCACCGACTCCGCACGCTCGGGTAGCTCCTCGAGCGCGGCGTGCAGCATTCGCGCGGCATCGGCGTAGTCGGGCATCACGTCGAGCGCGCGAGCGACCATCGCGAGCTGGGCGCGCGGCTGCTCCACGTCGCCGCCCGCCACGCAGGAGCGTGCCCACGCACGCCAGATGCTCGCGTCGAGCGGTGCGACACGGGTCGCGACCTCGAGCTGTGCGCGCGCATCGTCATGGCGGCCGAGCACGTCAAGCAGCGTCCCGCGCGCCATCGCGAGCTCCGCCACCTCCGGACCGTCGCTTCCGAGCAGCTCAAGCTGCTGCTCGGGCGTGGCACGACCGGCAAGCGCCGCCGCAAGCTCGTAGCGCGCGCGAACGTGCGCGACGTGCTGCACCGCACGAGCGCAGCCTGCGGGATCGCCCGCCTCGAGCGCGGCCTGCTC
>JAGQUL010000279.1 GCA_020438525.1 Thermoleophilia bacterium
GCGTCGACCATGATGCCGAGCAGGTTGCGCTTGGTGGTAGCGGGCTCGTCGCTCACGGGGGCGAGCCTACCGGGTAAGCCGCCCCGCCCCCCTCATTCGGCCTGAAGGGGTCCGGCGACTTCGCCACGCCACGATATTCGACAATTGACGCGAATAATGTTTCGCTATATTTGTCGAATCGAGATTCGACACATTGCTACAATCGTGAGTGGGCGCGTGATGTGCCGCGTGAACTGGACGTATGGATGAAGCAGACCCACAAATTGTTTCGGTGCCTCGTCGATGCCGCGCTCGACGACCAGCGACGATGGTCCAGCGTGGGCGAATTGGCGTGGGAAGCCGGTGTCGGCGAGAGCTGGGCATACAAGGCGCTCGCACACCCGATCGCGATCGGCTCGGTCACGAAGCTGAGCGGTGGTGGCATCAGCGTCACCGACCCGGAGCGAATCCTCATGATCCTCTCGGCAAAGCGCTCGCTTGCCGGCGCACGGCGCACGACGCTCGACGCGACGCAATCGCTCATCTCGTCAAGCGATGCCTATGCGATCGGCGGCACCCGCGCAGCGTCACGCCACCTCGGCGGCTCCAACACCATCGCCGACCATGCCGAAGCAATCGTGTACGTGCCCGATTCGTTCGACCTGCAGGATCTACCTGCCGGAGAGGGTGCGCTCGTGCTGCTTGCGGACGAGCGCTCGATGCGGGACTGGTCCGATGGATTCACGAGCCGGGCGCAGACGTTCGCAGACCTGTTCGCCCAGCCCGGTTGGCAAGCAAGCGAATTTCGTCGCGCCCTGTGGCGAGCCTGGTTCGAAATCGATGACTGGTCCAGGAAGGACGCCTGATGGTCGGCGTGCCGATCGACGATGAAGGCCAGTTGCGGACGGTGCGCGACTACGTCGGCCATGAACTCGAACCATCGATCCTGATCGGAGGCTGGGCGACGGTGTACCACGTCGGCGGCGAGATCAGCCGCGACATCGACTTCATCATCGATCCGTCGGTGCGCGACAAGGCGCACGAGGTGATCAAGAAGTATTCGAAATCACATCACCAGAAGTGGCGCGGCGAGGTCGATGGCGTGCATCTGGATGTCTACATCCCGTTCGAGTCCGAGCTCGGAAAGGTATTGCGGCTACGCGTCGAGGTGCTCGCCCGACACACCGACCCCCTCGGACACGGCGACTGGCGATTGCTGACGCTGGAGGCCCACGTCGCATCCAAATTCGCGGCGCTCCTCGATAGACCCGATACCGAGAAGGGGCTGAAGGACGCGCGAGAGATCTGGCGGCTGCTTGAAAAGGGGATCGACCCGGAGCAGTCGACGCAGATCCTGGTGGAAGCGACCGCCGGCTCCGTTCAAGCGCTCGTGGAACACATCGAGCATGTATTCGAACTCCTCGCGCCCCGGGCCGGGCTCAACAAGGCACAGCGAAAGTCCCTTCAGCGAATGCGCCGCGAGTGGAACGATGCGATCCGCGGCGCGGTCGCTCCCGATCGGGGTCGCCCCGAGCTGCGATAGGCGCACGCGCGTCCTGGTCATCGCTCCCCTCATGCAGCCTGAAGGGCGGACGGTCCGGATCGTCACAGGCCTGTGACGAAGACGGCACGCAATCGTCACGAACTGCGCGAGTCTCGTCTCTCGTCACTGGTCGAGCACGTCGATCCGCGACTGGAGTTGCAGCCGTTGCCCGAGGCCGCGGCGCTGCTTGAATTCGTCGTACGCGGTGCCACCAGTGGCCACAGATACGGCATGCTGTTGGTGGACATGGGGCATGCTGCGGATGCGATCGCGTACTGGCGCGACCCGCCGCTGTACAGCGATCCGGAGACAGCTGTCGCGCACGGCCTGAGCCGAGCGCATGCAATTCGAATCGCAATTGCGCGACTGGAGCTGCTGCGATGAACGACCGCCCGAACGACAACACCTACCTGTCCGGCCCGGAGATGCTCGACCATCTTCGAACGATGGACCCGCAAGCCGCGGCTCGAGCGGACGAGATCCGCGCCGCGCGTGGTGCGGTTGGCACTGCGCTGTTCGAGGCACGCCAGCGTGCACAGCTCGACGCTGCCGAACTCGGCGCGAAGGCCGGGGTCGAACCGAAGGTGATCGTCGGCATCGAGCACGGCACGCACGATGCGACCCGACACGAGCTCGAACTGCTCGGGGTGGCGCTCGACATCGACTTTCCGATCGGCAAGTCCAGCGCCGCGTGAGCGCAGCGGGTCGGCGGCCAGTCTCGCCTCCGCGACGCTCATCGGCACTGGGCGTTGGTCCGGATCGTCACAGGCCCGTGACGAAGTCGTGACGCAATTGTCACGAACTGCGCACAACGCGTGACACCTCTGCCCTCAGGATTGGTTGCACACCCGCGACTATCCGGTATAAGGGGTATGAGGATCCTCTCGCTGACCTACCACTACGTTGAAGACTTCGTTCGAATCCTTGCCGATGCAGCTACACCACCACCCGATAGAGATGCGCTCGAGCGCTACCTCCGTGAGCTCGACACGGCCGAAGTCCCTCGAACACACCTCGCGTCGCTACGAGAACGGCCCGACCTCCTCGAGCTGCGATTCGTCGCCCCCAGCAGCGGTCACGCGTACGGCATGCTGTTCCGTGACTTGGGATGCGTCGCTGACGCGATCGCGTATTGGCGCGAACCGCCCCTGTACGTCGACGTCGAATCGGCCGCGCCACACGGGATGTCACGCGCCCATGCGCTCGAACTTGCACTCCGACGACTGGACGCACTCCGATGACTGACC
>JAGQUL010000280.1 GCA_020438525.1 Thermoleophilia bacterium
CGCGAATCGAGGACCTGACGGGCGTGGACGTGCTTGATCGTGGCGCTCACGGCTGGGGGTTCCCTTCGGGCGTGCTGGTCATCGCCCCGGATACTCGCGCACGGGGCGTGCATGGGCAACCCGCGGAGCCGGCTAGACCCGCGACTTCACGATTACTTCACCTCGACGTGCCACGGCTCGCCGCCGACGGGGAAGTGCAGGCCGAGCGCGAGCGCTGCCTTCTTGGCCTCCGGATCGTCGGCGAGCGACTTGCCGCCGACGTTCACGTCGGCCGCGTTGCCGGACTCGTGGTTCGAGTGCCCGGGCTTGGCGGCGAGGTTGCCCTTGCCGGCCTTGTACAGGTCGTAGAGGTGCTGCTGCTCGGCCCGGGTTCGGAATCCCGAGACGATGTCGACCTTCCTGCCGATCTTCTCGCCGACCTGGGCGAGCTTCTCGAGCAGGTCCCGATGGAGCCCGTCGGTGTCGCCGGTGACCCACCGCTTCACGTCGACCGAGGGCGACGACGGTTCGGCAGCTGCGTGTGCTGCGTGGTTGCCCGCTGGTGCATCGCCGGGTGCGGCATCTGCTCCGCCCCCGTCGGTCGAGTACTCCTGCGTGCCCGGTGCGGGTGCGAGCACCTGTGACGTGGTCGGCTCGGACATCGATGCGCAGCCGCAGGTCGTTGCAGGGCCTCCTCCGCCCACGGCCATCGACTGCTGCAGTGCCTGCACCGCTGTGGCAAGGTTCGCGACCGCGGTCTGCAGTCCGGCGATCGCCTGTTGCAGGTCGGCAACTCCCTGCGCGGCGTCGGCAACGGGCGCTGCGGACGCTCCTGCAGTGGTCGAGGCATCCGTGGCGGCGACGTCGCCCCCGCCCGCAGCCCCGGCGACCTGACCGGTGGCGTCCGGCATCGCGGTGGCGGGCGGCAGCGCCGACATACCTGTCGAGCAGCACTCCATCTGGCGACTTCCCCCAAAGTCTGGCGTATGCGCGGACGGCCAAGGTTCGACGAATGGCGATGGCCCGCGCAGGTCCAAGGTAGGACGAATCCGTGAATCCGTAAAGCGGGGTGCTGCGCCGCGCAGGACCGCGATGGTACGATCTCCGTCGCCTGTGGGAGGGCACCCGCGCTGGAGGGCGCGGAATCTTCAAGGAGGAACCAATGCAGCTCATGGCCGTCGGTGGACCCGCGTCCGCCAACCCGACCGCTCCGTCCGCGCCGTCGTGGACCGACAGCTCGGTCGATCCCGCCACGCTTTCCGTGACCGGTGTGAAGGATCCCGATGCAGGTGGCGCACGCCCGGGTCGCCAGGACAAGGCGCTCTTCGACGAGGCTGCCGGCAAGGTGATGGCGGCCGACAGCGACGCGCGCATCACGGTCGATCGCGGCACGAACACCGCAACGTTCGTGAGCGGCGAGTTCGGCGTGGTCGTGAAGCCCGGCGTGGGTGGCAGCGGCCCGGACCGGCTGGCGCGCACGTTCCTCGTGCAGCACGGCAACCTGTTCGGCCTCGAGGACCAGCACAGCGAGCTGAAGCTGATGTCGCTCGACAAGGACAAGCTCGGCTTCAAGCACTACAAGTACCAGCAGATGCACCAGGGGCTGCCGGTGTTCGGCCAGCAGCTGATCGTGCATGCCAAGGGTGATCGCGTCACCTCGGTCGGTGGTCGGATCACGCCGAACATCGTGGATGCAACGCCGAAGCTGCAGGCGGACGAGGCAACGCAGCGCGCGATGCAGCTCACGCGCAAGAACCTCGTGCCGACCGGTGCCGGAACCGACCACCTGCGCGCGTACGGCAAGCAGCAGCTCGGCTGGTTCACGCTGGCCGACGGAACCCCACGCCTGAGCTACGAGGTGATCGTCGGCCAGGCCGAGGACCAGCGCTGGCAGATGTACGTCGATGCGAGCACCGGCGAGGTGCTCGACAAGTGGTCGCTCGTGCACAGCGCGCTCGACCGCGAGACGGTCGACTCGAAGACCGGCAAGGTGCGCAAGGAGGCCGACGGTCCGAGCGGCGACGCGGTGCTCGACGAGGCACACGACAACGCCAAGGGCGTGTACGACTTCTACAAGTCGCAGTTCGGTCGCGACTCGATCGACGACAAGGGCATGAAGCTGAAGAGCGTCGTGCACTACGGCAACAAGTACAACAACGCGTTCTGGAACGGCTCGCACATGACCTACGGCGACGGTGACGGCGTGCGCTTCTCGCCGCTCGTGTCGCCGGACGTGGTGGGTCACGAGATGACGCACGGCGTGACCGAGCGCACGGCAGGGCTGCGCTACCGAAGCCAGTCCGGCGCGCTCAACGAGAGCTGGAGCGACGTCTTCGGCAACCTGATCGAGAAGTGGATGGAGCGCGAGGCGGGCAAGCCCGAAAGCGATCCGAAGTGGCTGATCGGCGAGGCGATCTTCACGCCGGGCGTCGACGGCGACGGCCTGCGCTCGATGAGCAAGCCCGGCACCGGCTACGACCGCGATCCGCAGCCGGGTCACATGAAGGACTACAAGAACACGTCGTCCGACAATGGCGGCGTGCACATCAACTCCGGCATCCCGAACAAGGCTGCCTACGACGTGGCGATGGCGATCGGCCAGGACAAGCTCGCGGCCGTGTGGTACCGCGCGCTCACCACGTACATGACGAGCACCACGCAGTTCGCGGACGCGGCGAACTTCACCGTGCAGTCGGCGATCGACCTGTACGGCAAGGGCTCGACCGAGGCCAAGGCCGTCGCGGCGGCGTGGGACGGGGTCGGCCTCACGCCGAGCCTGAGCCCGGGCGTGTCTGCCTGATCGGTACTCGATACGCGCGATTCATCGAGGGGCGTCCTGCGGGGCGCCCCTCGGACGTATCGCACACGACACCGGGGCGTATCACGCACGACACCGGGACGTATCGCGCACGACAGCAGCACCTCGTGCCAACCATCAGGACATATGTACAGAACCCGCGCCATCCGCGGGTTACGTACATACGTCCCGGCCGGCCGCGCCAATCCGCCAACCACCCGGATCACGCGCCAACCACCCGGACCTCGCGCCAACCACCGGGACATATGTACAGAACCCGCGCTATCCGCGGGTTACGTACATACGTCCCGGCCGGCCGCGCCGATCCGCCGGGCCCACGAGCACGCCGACCAGCCGTGGGTGGGCGACTGGGTGGGATGGAGGGCGAGTGGACAGGTGGGCGAGTGGTCGAGTGGGGTGGGGGCGTCAGTCGACCTGCGGGTCCTCGGGGCCGGTGCCGGGTTCGCGGTCGAGGAGCTGCTGCAGCTCGTCGTCGATGTCCGTCTGGTCGAGCTCGAGCGGACCGCGGGTCTGGATGGTCCACCACACCACGTCGAGCTGCGCGTTCTTGAGCGTGCCGAGGACGCCGGTGATGGCGCTCAGCTGCGCAACGGGCGACAGGTCGATGTCGTTCTCGGTCACGAGCGTGACGTGACCGTTCTCCGGGCCGATCGCGCCGACGCGCCAGCCCTGGGGCCATGGTGCGACGGGCACGGAGTCGGCGCGCACGAGGAACGTCGCACGAACGGGCGGACCCATGTCGATGACCTGTGGCTCCTCGTCGGCGGTGGCATCACCGGACTCCTCGTTCGGCGCAGCTCCACCGATCTTGTCCCATGTGTCGTCGCCCAGATCGTCGTCGTCCATGTTGACGCCCCTACCCGGTGCGGGTCTGGGTCAGTCGGACACCACCACGCCGTGCAGGGAATCGTAGTGGCACCCGGCAGGGATCACGACCCCATGCAGGGAATCATAGTGACCGCCCGCCGGAATCACCGCGCCATGCAGCGAGTCGTAGGTGCCACCCGCCGGAATCACCGCGCCATGCAGCGAGTCGTAGGAGCCACCCGCCGGAATCACCGCGCCATGCAGCGAGTCGTAGGAGCCACCCGCAGGAATCACTACGCCATGCAGCGAGTCGTAGGAGC
>JAGQUL010000281.1 GCA_020438525.1 Thermoleophilia bacterium
CCCGCATTTCGTTACCTGCGCCTCGCACGGCACGGTGCACTCCAAGCCCCACGTAACGAAGTTCGGCCTATACCCGCATTTCGTTACCTGCGCTTCGCACGGCACGGTGCACTCCAAGCCCCACGTAACGAAATTGGGCCCATGCCCGCATTTCGTTACCTGCGCCTCGCACGGCACGGTGCACTCCAAGCCCCACGTAACGAAGTTGGGCCTATGCCCGCATTTCGTTACCTGCGCACGGCCGGGCGCAGCCCCGAACCGTCAGCCGAGCCAGCGGTACGCGACGTGCTCGGCCCGGATCGCGACCCAGCCCGACTGCTTGGTCCACACCCATCGCCAGTCGGCGGTGTACGGATACACGTATGCACGCTGTCCGGGATAGAGCCCATCCGCTGCGACCCAGCGGCGGCCGTCCCAGCGCCACGCGTCGAGCTGGCGGACCATCGCCAGGCACGCGATCATCGGCTGCGGGTCGTCGATGTCGTACGGGAAGATCGAGAACTCGCACGGCAGCGGGCTCGTCGAGAAGCGCGTCACGAGCCGACCCCAGTCGGAGTAGCGGGGGTAGTCCGACGCGGGGGCTGCACAGATTCGCTGGTCGTGGAGCACCGTGCCGTCGGTGTGCGTCCATTGCGTGTACGTCTTGCACGTAATGGCGGCCTCGGCCGGTGCGGCAGTGACGACCGCCTGGATCGCGAGCAGTCCCGCGACCGTCATCCACAGCGTGATCAGCTTTCGCAGCGAGCGCATCATGCGCCTCCCCGTCGTCGGGCGCCAGCCGTCCCGTGCGAGCGCCACTCCCCTACCACCATCGAACGACGACGACCCGCATGCGTCAAGGTGGATGCGTGCGCCGGGCTGCTATCGCGTCACGTGATCCGTCGAAGCTCCACTTGCCAGGGCCACGTGTGAGCCGACCAGCGTGCCGACAAGCACCGTGTCGACGGGGCCGTCGGATGTCGGAGCGATCGCTTCGAGGAACGAGTCGTCGTCGGCTACGAGTTCACGGGACTCCGGACCCGACCCGCAGCCGTTCGCGTGCGTTTGCTCCGGGTCACAGATACGCAGTGACTTCGCCCGTACGTCGATCACTGGTCGCACAGCGCCGAGCGTCCACGGCTTCAGGTCTGCCACGGAGGTGAGCGGGACGGCGACAGCCATGATCCGGTCCCCGTCGCGAAGCAGGATCGCGCCCGGTAGCTGCCGCGTCCAGGTCCAACTCGACAGCTCCTCCTCGGAAACGTACGCAGGTACGTCGGCACAGCTCACCATTGTCGACGCGCCGGGTCGAAGTGCCACGTGTCCCGGCGACGACACAGCCCACGTGCCGTCGAATTGCGAGTTGCAGTCGAGATGTCCGCGCCAGCTTCCACCCGATTCGAACGTGACCGTCGGTGGATCGATGCCGACGGACGCGCATCCAGATTCGACGCGCACGATTGCATACTCGGTGTCGACAAGGTCGCCGATTGCCGCGGGCTTCTTCAGGAACGCCTCGGGTGCGATGCAACGCACCGCCGAGCCGACGTCACGCTCATCGACAAGCCGGCAGTCCGCCACACCACCCACGTACACGACGGGCGTGAGGACCAGGTCCTCTCCCGCGCGGGCCTCGAAGGTCCCGGTGCACTCCTGCGAAGGCTCGTGGTCCGCCGTGCGGGAGGTGCACGCACCATCGCATGCGAACACCTTAACGGCGACGTTCGTAGCACCGGCGGTGATGTCCACGGTCGCACCGTATCCATCGAGCGCGCCTGTCTCGTTCGCCGCCTCGTAGGTGGCAACGAATCCCTCGATGTACGTCCCGCCGACCAGCGCGACGGGGCGCACGCTCAGCGTTGCTCGATCGTCGCCAGTGGTCGCAGTGCTGTCGGTGCAGGCTGCGACCAGTGCGGCCATCACCAGCGCGATGACCGCACGACGCAGGTGACGCGCAGTGGAACTCCGGATGTCGCTTCGTTGTCGCATGCTCCTGCGACGATGCCCACCCCGGCATGGTTCCCGAACGTATTCGGTGCTGCTGAATGCACCGAGGCCCGCACCAGAAGCGGTGCGGGCCTCGCGTGACGTGCGGGTGGTCGTCGTCGACCACCGTGCGATGTCTCGTGGAAGCGGTGGCGCGTCAGCCGAGCGTGGGCACGGGCTGCGGCGCCTGCTTGCCGACGTACTCGGCACTCGGGCGGAAGATGCGGTTGTCCTCCGTCACCTGCTCGCGGATGTTGGCGGTCCAGCCGATCACGCGGCTCACCGCGAAGGTCGGGGTGAACAGCTCGTCCGGGATGCCGGAGCTGCGCATCACGAGCGCCGCGTAGAACTCGACGTTCGTCTTGAGGCCGCGACCCGGCTTGAACTCCTCGAGCAGGTCCAGGCAGGTCTGCTCGACGTGGCGCGCGAGCTCCACCTGCGGGCCGCCGATCCCGTCGGCGATCTCGCCGAGCATGATCGAGCGCGGATCCATCGTCGTGTAGACCGGATGGCCGAAGCCCATCAGGCGATCGCCACGCTCGAAGATGCCGCGGATGAACGGCTCGGCGTTCTCCTTGGTGCCGATCTCGTCGACCATCGCCAGCGCGCGGCTCGGCGCACCGCCGTGCAGCGGACCGCTCAGCGAGCCGATCGCCGCCACGACCGCGCTCGACACGTCGGCGCCCGTCGACGCCACCACGCGAGCGGTGAACGTCGAGGCGTTGAAGCCGTGGTCGACGGTCAGGTCGAGGTACTTCTCAAGCGCATCGGCCTTCTCGGCGGTCGGCATCTCGCCGGTGACCATGCGCAGGTAGTCGGTGGCGTGCGGCAGCGACGCGTCCGGCGCCACCATCTCCTTGCCGTGCTTGACGCGGTAGATCGCGGCAACGCCCACCGCCGTGAGCGCCACGGCGCGCGAGCACTGCTCCTTGATCTCCTCCTGCGACAGGTCGAGCCAGGGCTGCCAGCCCTCGCGCGCACCGACCGCGGCGATCAGCGCGCGCAGCGTGCCCATCACGTCGAGCTTCGAGGTGTCGGCGCCGGCCACGAGGTGCGGCACCAGCTGCTCGACCTGCACCCATGCAGCCTCGCGCAGCTTGCCGGCCTGCGCGCGGTACGCGTCGCTCTCAGCCTGCGTCGCGGGCAGCTCGCCCTCGTGCATGAGGTGCCAGATGTCCTCGAGCGTGCGCTTCTTGGCGAGCTCGGTTGCGTCGTACTGGCGGTAGTGGAAGAACCCTTCCTGGCCGCGCACGTTGCCGATCGACGTCTGGGCGACCTTCACGCCCTTGAGGCCGCGCGGGACCTCCACGTCGAGGACTGCATTGCGGGACGAGGTCTGCTCGGTAGCTGTAGCCATGAGGCGATCCTTGATGCGTCGAATTCAGTTCGTACGCGCATCCTAGACTCGCGCGCGATCTCGCGCAGGATGAGCGACGACGATGACGCGATCCCGCATCAAGCCGTGGGTGCTGCTGGTGTGCCCGAGGCGCGCCCGAGGGGCTGCTCAGGACTTGAGCACGAACGCGATCGAGATCGCGGTGACGATGATCATGCCGACCCACACGACCTCGAGCCCGCGGCGGTGGGTGCGGTACTCGTCGTCGCGGATGCCGATCGCGGTCATGCGGTAGCGCCAGCGCCCCACCAGCACGATCACCGACCCGAACAGGATCAGCACCGCGCCGACGAAGGCGACGATCAGCCAGGGCTGCCAGGCGGCCACGTCGTAATGCTCCATCCGCCGCGGCATGCCCATGAAGCCGAGCAGGTAGAGCGGCATGAAGG
>JAGQUL010000282.1 GCA_020438525.1 Thermoleophilia bacterium
ACCGAGTTGTTGGCGTTCTGGTACTGGATCGAGTTCCAGTGCGGCGAGTCGAGGCTCATGTCGAAGCCGGCTGCCGCAAGGGCGCGCGCCTTCTCCTCCTCATGCTGCTTGCACCAGATGAACTCTTCGATGTCGGGGTGGTCGACGTTCAGCACGACCATCTTCGCTGCGCGGCGCGTCTTGCCGCCCGACTTGATGGTGCCTGCCGACGCGTCTGCGCCGCGCATGAACGACACGGGGCCGGATGCGTGGCCGCCCTTGCTGAGCTGCTCGGCGGACGAGCGGATCTTCGAGAGGTTGACGCCCGAGCCGGAGCCACCCTTGAAGATGAGTCCCTCCTCGCGGATCCACTCGAGGATGTCGTCCATCGAGTCGTCGACGCTCAGGATGAAGCACGCCGAGCACTGCGGCTTGTCCTCGTGGCCGCAGTTGAACCACACGGGCGAGTTGAACGCCATGCGCTGGGTCACGAGCAGGTAGGTGAGCTCGTGGTTGAAGGCCTCGGCCTCCTCGTCGCTCAGGAAGTAGCCGCCATCGAGCCCCCACTGCGTGATCGTGTTCGCGACGCGACCGACCATCTGCTTGACCGAGCTCTCGCGCTCGGGGCTGCCCATCTTCCCGCGGAAGTACTTCTGCGCCACGATGTTCGTCGCGTTCTGCGACCAGTCGGCCGGGAACTCCAGGCCGCGCTGCTCGAACACCGGGTCCTTCGGGTTGCCGATCACGGCATCGCGCAGCTCCCACTGCACGTTCTCGAACGGATGGGTCCCGTCGGTGAACTTGCGCTCGATGAGCGCCGCCGCACCGGTCCCCTTCGCCTTCGAGCCCTCTGCCACGTTGCCTCGTCCCGTCGTCTTCATCTGATTCCCTCTACTCCCCTGAGCGTATCGTCGTTTCCGTGTGCTTGCGCCGCTGCTAGACGGCTACCGGCTCGCGCCCGTTGACCGCGGGTCCACCCACGTCCCCGCACGGGTCGCCAGTCGGCGTGGCGGGCATGGACGCATCCGCGCCCGCCGCCGTGTTCCCCTCCAGCACTGCCGCCGCCATGCGGTCGAGCACCTGCCGGAATCCTGCGAGCGACTCGGCTCGCTCGATGACCGATGCGAAGCGGATAGCGGCCGCCTCGTCGATCCGTACCAGGCCCTCGAGCGCGAGCTCGCCGACCCGGTCGCTGGTGACCTCGCCGCGGCGGCCGCAGTCGGCGCGCAGGCTGGTCTCCACGTCGGCGACGAGCACCTCGAGGCGCTCGGCCGGAATGTCGCGCTTGGAGCAGGCGATGTCGAGCCCACGCAGCAGCTTGGCGCGGCTGAACGGCTCGCGGCGACCGTCGTGCTTGGTCACGAGAAGCGGCGGCTGCTCGATGCGCTCGTAGGTGGTGAAGCGCTCGTTGCAGTCGAGGCACTCACGCCGACGTCGCATCGCGTCGCCGGCATCGGCGATGCGCGATTCGAGCACCTTCGAGTTATGTCCTCCGCAGCCCGGGCAGTTCATCCCGCTCGCACCTCTCCGGCCCGTCCCTGGGCCCCGTCGCCGACCGGCAGTCGAGCCCTTCCCTGGCTCTCCGAGGCGAGGCAGCACCGTACCCGCGAGGGGGACGCAGCCGCAAGGCTCGAAGAACGGAAAAACCCGCACCGTGCGGTCTTTCAATCCACTCCCCGTAGCGTAGGGACAGGGCCGGACGCACTAGGGGTAGTGTGCAGAGGATTCAACGTTTCGCGTCGGATACCCGACACTTTTTCGGCGGATCGACCGACTCGCCGAATTGAGTCGGGGCCAAGATGTCGGCCGCCCTGAGAAGCAGGAGTTCCGGCGCCGGCATCGACGGACGTACAGGCCGTTGAGGCCGCCACCTCTCCACGCATACGGTCCGGCTGCCCCGGACGTCTTCAGCGAGCGTCGATCAACGAACCACCGGAAACGGCCACGCCCCGCCGCCCGATAGACGGGTGGAGCACCGCGTGCCCGCGTCCCCCGCGCGCACGCCACAGCGATACGGGACAGGGAACCACCATGGGCATGCTGCTTGCAGTGATCACGTTCTTCGCACTCGTCGCCGCGATCGGGATCGTTCGCGTCGACGAGGAGGACTACAACGAGTTCGCCGAC
Source organism: Thermoleophilia bacterium (assembly GCA_020438525.1). The sequence goes on from JAGQUL010000282.1 coordinate 2,107, forward strand.
GCGCCGCGTCGCACGCCGGATCCATCGCCACGCGACATCTACGCCGTGACCGGCACGCTCGGCAGCGCGCCCGTCCCCAGCTGGGGCTGACCGCGGCGGGCTCGATCGCCCGTCTTGATCACCACTCCACGTCTTCGATGCCCGGTGCCTCGAAGTGCGTGCCCTCGGTGCCGGCGTGGCGGAAGTCGGCGCCTTCGGTCTGCGCCAGGATGAAGTCGCTGCCTGCGAGCTCCGCGCCCACGAACGACGCGCCACGTACGTCGGCGCCGCGCAGGCTTGCCTGACCGAGCGCCGCCGCCTGCAGGTCGGCATCCGACAGGTCGCTTCCGTCGAGATTCGTGCCAACCAGCGATGCCCCGACCATGTTCGAGTGCGACAGGTCCACGCCCTCGAGGTGTGCGAACTGCACGCTCGCACCCCACAGGTTCGCGTGCGCCATCGTCGCGTGGTTGAGATGCGCCTGATCGAGCTGCGCGTGCGCCACGTTCGCGAGGTTGAGGCACGCGCCGCTCAGCACAGCGCCCGCGAGGTTCGCACCCACCAGATACGCCGTGGACAGGTCCGCCATGTGCAGCGCCGCATCCTGCAGCGATGCGCCAGCGAGGTTCGCGCCCTTCAGGTTCGCGTTCACCAGGTGCGCACGCTGCAGGCTCGCCGCGTGCATGCGCGCGCCCGAGAAGTCGGCGCCCTCCGCGGTGATGTCGTCGAGGATCGCGCCGGACAGGTCCGAGCCGCCCAGGTCCGCCTTGGTCAGGCGAGCGCCCGCGAGGTTCACGCCGCGCAGGTCCCGTGCGGACAGGTCCATCCCGCCCAGGTCGAGCTTCTCGTCGGGGTGCGCGTCGCGCCAGGCGTTGAACGCCTCGGGTCCATCGTCGAGGAGGACCTGGATGTCGGTTTCGCTCACCGGTGGTGCTGCCTTTCGGGGGCGGGGCCAGCGCGCGGGGCTCGCGCGCGTGCGGGAGGTGCCTGCCGGGTTCCCGCGCGCGGTCCCGAACTCCTCCAGCGTACTGGCTTTCCCGCGATCCTGCGACGGAAACGCCGCCCCAGCCGGAAAACCTGCACGGTGCGCGGAAAACCGCCGGTCGTCGTCGCCCATCATCTCCGCGATCACCTGAGGCACGAAGGCCCCGGAGCATGCTCAGGTGTTGGACAGGTCGCGTGCGAGCAGGCCGGCCCGGTGCATCGTCTCCTCGAGCTGGCGCGCCGCCCCCGGCTCGCGCAGGTGGATCGTCCACGTGCGCGCCACGCCCTCGCTCGGATGCTCGACGTTGATGGTCGCGGTGCCGCTGCGCACGGCCCTGGTGACCTGCCAGCCGCGGTCGGGTTCCATCGCGACCTCGGGCACGTCGACGTCGTCGGGAATCGCGCCCACGCGAAGCGCGAGCACGGCGAAGTACACGCGGCGTGCGACCGCCGCGAGCACGGCGACAACGATCAGGATGACGATCACCCGAAACATGCGGGAACCTCCTCGTGGAGCGCACGATACCGCGCCCGCATGCGGCATTGCGTCGCGTGGCCATCCGATGGCCGCTTCCGTGTGCAACGTCCAATCGGCCCGGAGCGAAAGAAGGGTGTAAGCACGCTGCAGGGCATCGCCCCGCAGCACTGATGTGGGATCAGGGGACGGGAACTCGGTTGGACGCACGTGGGGACTTCGGCAGCGACGCGACGGCTGATCGTCGCACGCCGCACAAGGTTTCGCGCCACGCGTATCCCCCCCTCGAAACGCATCAGGCGCGAACGTCCGCGGGCCAACTTCGCCGCGGCGGACGAAACGACCGGCTGGAGTAGCTACCACCGGTCACATAGCGGGAGCAGGTGGTCGAACGCCAGGCCCCCGCATTCGAGCAGGCGGTCGCCGCGGACACCCCCCCTCAGTC
>JAGQUL010000283.1 GCA_020438525.1 Thermoleophilia bacterium
CGACGATCGAACCTCGGCAGCGCTCGCGCTCGAGCTGAGGGCGTTCGCGGCGAGCGCCCCGGGGCGCGGTGCGCTCGCCGAGCTTCCGGTCGACGCGGTGGCGTCGGCACCGGGCGCGATCGCAGCAGCGGCGCTCGAGCTCTCGGCGCCGGGCGACGAGGCCGACGAGCGACGACCCGTCACGCTCCGCACGTGTGTCGTGACCGATGCGGCGCCCACGGCCGCCACCGCACGCGGCGTGGCGGACTGGCTGCGCGGCACGTGGGAGACCGAGCTCTCGTTCGGATCCTGGCCCGCGGTCGAGGGCACGCTCGAGGCGTTCGCGCACGACGGCGGCGACATCGCCGACTGGGCGCAGGAGTGGCTGCTCGACTCCGGCCACAAGCTCGACGACGGCCGCTTCCTCAAGGTGCTGTCGGCGGCGTGGCTGGAGCCGACCGGATCGGCCGGCAGCTAGCCTGATGCGGCCAGCCGCGCGACGAACCCCACCCACGACGAGGATGCGATCGATACCGTGGATCCGATGAGCACCAGCAGCGTCGAACAATCGAGCGAGCAGGATCGAGCGGCGAGCGAGCAGGACGCGTCGCGCCCGCTCGAGGACGGCGGTCGCATGCGCGCCGCGATCATCGTGAACCCGTACTCGTCGGGAATGACGTCGCGCCGCGAGCGCGAGATCGTGAAGACGCTCCGCGAGACGATGGACGTCGAGGTTCGACGGACCGAGCGCGGTGGCCACGCCCCGCAGCTCGCGCGGGAGATGATCGAGTCGGGCCGTGTCGACGTGATGATCGCGTGCGGCGGCGACGGCACCGCGAACGAGGTGCTCAACGGCATGTCGCTCGGCGACAACACCGCCGACGAGCGCCCGATGTTCGCGATCATTCCGGCCGGTGGCACGAACGTGCTCGCACGCTCGCTGGGCTTTCCCAACCACCCGATCCGCGCGACCTCCACGCTGGCGAAGGCGATCGTCGAGCGACGGACCCTGCGGATCAACCTCGCGACCGTCGACGAGCGCGTGTTCATGTTCGCGGCGGGTGTCGGAGTCGACGCCGAGGTCGTGAAGCGGATCGAGCAGCGACGCAGCGGACGACGACCGAGCGACTTCGCGCACCTCGCCACCGCGGTCGGCATCTACGCCACGTCGCGGTGGTCGCTCGGCGACTCGATGACCGTCAAGGTCGATGGATCCGACGAGGAGCTGCGCAGCGCGCTCGTGCTGGTGGGCAACACCACGCCGATGACGTACATGGGAAAGATCCCGATCCACTTCATGCCGAAGTGCAGGCTCGAGGGCGGGATCGACTTCATCGCGCCGCATCGGGCGAGTGCCTGGTTCGCGATCCGCAACGCGGCGCAGGCGATCGGTCTGGGCCGTGCGAACGCGCGCTTGGTGAGCGACGAGAAGGTGCAGCGCTACCACGACGTGCGCGGCCTGTCGGTGACCTGCGACGAGCCGCAGCCGGTCCAGGTCGACGGCGAGTTCATCGGCGATCGAACGCACATCCGCTTCGGTCTGCTCGAGGCGCCGGTGGACCTGGTGGTGCCCTGACCGGGCTCGACCGGATCGCGCTCAGGCGCCTTCGACGGGGCGCCGCGCGGTGCACACCGCATCGAATGCGGCGCTGACGTCCTCGTAGGACATGCCGCGTGCGTGCGCGAGTGCGATGCCGACCACCTGCGCGGCGTACTCCCAGAGCGCGAGCGGGCCCGATCGGCACAGCTGCTCCCATGCGAACGGAACGACCTGCCGTGCGATCGGCACGTCGTCGCGACCCGCGGTGCGGTCGACGTGCAGCGACTGGCGCACGATGCGGCCCCAGAACGCGTGGGCGGTTGCCCGGTTCGCCTCACGTACCGCGCCCGTTCCCTGCACGATCGTGCCGCTGCGGGCAACGATCCGTGCGAGGTCGTGGTCGCTGCGGAGTGCGTCGTGGAGCGCGACGAGCCATGCGTCGACGGTGTCGAGCTCGTGCTGCTGACGCGGCGAGCCCTCGCGCGCGGCGCTCGACGCTGCCAGTCGGCGCAGCCGGATCGCACCGGAGATGCTCGTGGTGCGGATGCGCTCGACCTGCAGCGGCTGCAGCAGCGGCGGCGTGCGTGCGTCGACCGGTGCGGCAGGGAGCCGCTTCGAGCGGGTCGCGGCTCGATCCAGCGCGTCGAGCGGGATGTGTTCGACGAGGTCGTAGGCGTCGCGGCGGGAGATGCCGTGCGCGGTGCGCAGCTGCACGATGCGCTCGCTGCGGCGCTTGCGGTTGGCGATCCACGCGGCGTCGGGCCACACCATCAGCGTGGCGAGCGAGCGGATCGCATCGCCCACGACGGAGTGGTGTGGCGACAGGTCGCTGCCGGCGTGCTCGCGCTCGGCGTCGACGATGGTCGCGACGTGGTCCACCAGTCGCGTCGCCCAGTCGGCATCCTGGAACTCGGTGAGCCGGAAGATCGCTTCCTGCAGGGCCGGTACATGCTCGGGATCGACGAGCTCGTCGGCGCGCGCCACGAGCTCCTCGAATGCGCGGCGCGATCGATGCGGGACGAGCGCGCGGCGTCGGCGCGTGAACTGGTACGGCGTTCGGGTGCGGCGGACGCGTCCGCCGGCTCGTCGCCCGAGCCGGGTGCCGCGTCGGAAGGCTTCGGCGTGCATCGGTGCGTCGATGCCGAGCGTGTCGATGGCCGCGAGCAGGTGTTCGATGTCGAGTCCGGTGGCGCCGGTGCCGTGGAGCGCGCCGAGCAGCAGCCCGGGCTGCGCGGCGGCCGGCAGCCCGTACCAGCGTGCGACCTCGTGCCCGTCGAAGGCGTGGTAGGCGAGCGCGTGCTCGTCGACGATCGCGTCGATCTCGCGTTCGCGCAGCACGTGCTGCGGGGCGACGGCCCGCTCGACCGTGGTGTAGCTGCGTCGGCACGACGCCACGACCGTGGTCGCGTCGGCGTCGACGTAGCCTGCGTCCACAGCCCGCGCGAGCTCGAGGTGCTCGCCGGCCACGACGAGGTCGACGGCGCCCCAGGGAAGCTCGCCGAGCGCGGCCTCGACCGATTCGTCGGCGGCGACCTCGACGTACATTCCGTGCAGGCCGTCGCGGCCGGTGAGCGGCATCGCCTGCCCGACCAGTCCCGCCTCGCGGCATGCGAGCAGGAGCCAGTCCACGACGAGCAGCGTGCGGTCCTCCGGAAGTCCGCACACGATCGCCGACCAGGGGCGTACCACGGAGTCGGCGCGGCGTGTCACGTCCACGGCATCGCGGGTCGGCGCGGCGGGTCGCGGCTCGGCTGCCGGCACGGCGGTGGGCTCGGGGTCGAGCGCGACGTCCACGTCGACGGCGCTGCGGTTGAAGGTTCCGGTCACAGCTCCACCCCCGCGGCGGCGCGAACCATCCGTCGGCGCAGGCTCCATGCGGCGCGGGCCGTGCGCGAGCTCGTCGGGCGTCGCTCGAGGTCCCAGGTCGCCGGCGACAGGTCACGGACCTGGTCGAGCGCGGCGAGCGCCTCCGGCCGATCAAGGGCGATCACGGTGGGCCCGTCGGCCAGCTCGTCGTCCATCGCGACGAGTGCGGTGGCTGCGGTGGGCACGGCTGCGAGCGCGATCCGCTCGGTGCCGGCGAGGTCCGGGTCCATGCCGAACGTCGCGTGTCGGGGCGCTGCGATTCGCTGCACCTCGCCCACCACCACGACGTGCCACGTGGCGCGCTGCGCCCTGCACGCCGTGGCGACCGCGCGACCGATCGCTCGGGGCGAGCTGCCGTCGACGTGCTCGATGCTCGCGCCGGCACTGCCGGCGGCCTCCATCACGCCGCCGGCGGATCCGGTGACCAGCACCACGCCGGGGCCCGTTCCGGGGGCGGCGCATCCGATCCCGTGCGCCGCAAAGGTCTCGGCAGGGGCCACGGTGAGCGGCACGCCGGTGTCGGTGCGGTAGGTCGGCCACTCGGCATCCATGCGGCCGGGCACGCCGATCACGCCCTGCGCCAGCGCGAGGCCGGCGGCGACGGTCGGGGAGACCGCGCGGTGCAGCACCTCGCTGCGCGACGGGACGCGCTCGCGGGGAACGCTGGTCGAGCCGCGGACGTTCGACGTGCGCCGATCGGCGACCTCGTCGAGCGCGGCACGCAGGGACTCGTCGTCCTGGCGTGCGAGCCACCGTGCGATCGCAGCGGTGAGCAGCTCGCCGCGAACGGTGCCCGGGTCGATCGCGTGCGCGTCGACCGACTCGATGCCGGATGCGGCAAGGCGGTCGGCGAGCGTGGCGGCGCCCACGCCGAGCACGAGCACGTCGTCGGCGTCTCGAAGGATCTGGTCGGCGACCGAGCCGCTGGTCGGCAGCACACCCACCGCGCGGCTGGCGATCACGGCAATGTCGTCGAGCCGCAGTCGCTGGCCGAGCGCGTCCACGTCGGCGGCGACCTGCGCCAGCGCCCGTTCGACGGTCACGAGCAGCGGACCGGCGACGTACATCGCTCGGCGCTGTGTCGGAGCGGTTCCCACCCGCACGTCGAGCAGTCCTGCCGCGGCGATCGCCGCGGCGGGCTCGACGTGGTCGGTTCGCGTGTCGGCGTCCTGTCGCGCGGCGTCGGCGGGCGAGCGGTCGGCTCGCGTTCGCATGGTGCCGCGCATCCCGAGCGCTCGCTCGCGCAGCACCACGATCGCGGGTCGTCCGGCGGCGTGGCTGGCGGCGAAAGCCTGGTCGATCGCGCGGGCGATTCCCGGGGCGGTCGGCTCGGGGTCGATCACGATCGCGTCCTGGATGCGCAGGGCATCCTCGTCGAACGTGAATCCGACCACGGCGCCGCTCGATGCGACCTCGACGAAACGTTCCAGGGCGGGTCGAAGCCCGCGACGACCACCGAACACCACGGCACCACGCGGGGGCTCGCCGGTGATGCCGCCGATCGGCGCGGCGATGATCGGCTCCAGCGCCGACAGGGATCGAAGGCGGCGCAGCACCACGCCACGAGCCGCGAGCACGCGGTCACGTGCGTCGTCGATCGCCGCATCGATGGGGGTGGGGCGATCGCGCCACGAGCTCACGACGTAGCCCACGCCCGCTTCGAGCAGGGCGCGCAGCACCACGACCCCGAGGTCGCCGGTGAGCAGTCCGCCCGACTCGTCGCGCTGCGACGAACCGTCGGGCTGCTGCTCGATCTGCTCCTCGATCGGGAGCACGTGTTCCTCCTGTCGCCTCACCGTGTCCTGCCGTGGGCATCGCGCGCTCGTGCCATCGTCGGTGTCCCGGACTACCGGGACACCCGCTGGCCGACCGCGTGCACCGCGCCCGCAACGGGATCCTCGCCCTTGTATCGCGACGATGCGGCAGCACCGTTGCAGATGCGGCCACCTTCTGGCCTCCCGATCTGCCCGCCCGGTGCATCACACGCGTGCACGTGCGTGCGGCGCGCGAGCGGGCGCGCGCGTCACCCCGTGGCGGCAACCGACGCCAAGCCGACCAATTTCATGGTTTGCAGAATCGAGATTCCGTCGTACGGTGGCTACAGGGAACATGCGGTCCCGAGATTACGTCGGTGTGGACTCACCGACCTCGTTCGGCCGCTGGACACATCACGGACGAAGGATCTAGTCATGCGAATGCGACGCCTGGTGGTGGTTGTTGCGGCGACGATGGCGAGCGTGCTGCTCGTGGCGCCGGCCGCGAACGCCGCTACGGAGTACGGCTCCACGAACAAGTGGCCGTGGTCGGGGTACTGGTGGCCGATGCTCGAGAACGGCTACAACCTCTACAGCAACAACGGCCCGCTGCAGAAGTACGACCAGTACACCGGCGCCAGCGCGCAGGCCTGGGAGAAGCAGAACCACTACACGAACGACAAGGCGAACTCGTGGTGGGGTCACTGCCACGCATGGGCGTCGGCGTCGATCCTGGCTCCCGAGCCCAAGGCCGTGACCCGTGGTGGCATCAACTTCACCGTCAACGACGTGAAGGGCATGACCACGGCGCTCTACTACGAGCCGACCTTCACGTGGCTGAGCGGCGTGCGCGTCGATGACCCGAACGACAAGTCGTCGGCGGCGTACAAGGACATCTCGCCTGCGTGGATGGACTACCTGCTCCGCTACTACGTGCGCTACTACAAGTACCCGTTCATCATGGACACCAACGCGGACTCGCAGGTCTGGAACTTCCCGGTGTTCGCCTACTCGCGAACGAGCACGCAGTACGCCGGCGGCATCGAGGACGTGAAGACCACGGTCTGGTTCTCGAGCCCGGACTACAACGTGACCGGCACGCGGTACTTCAGCAAGACGTACACCTACCGCCTGCAGTCGGGCACGCTCGGACAGTGGTCCGGCAACAGCGTGAACGACCACCCGGACTTCGCCTGGGTGCCGACCGGCAAGCGAATGGGCTCGGGAACGAACCCGCAGGTGACGGAGAAGAACGTCGAGGCCATCACCGGCCTGGATGTCTGATCCGCGATCCTGAGACGATCCACGGCCACGGGCCCCGCATCCGCGCTCAAGCGGAGGCGGGGCCCGTGCCGATATGCAGCCCATGCGCACCACCTCCATGAAGCTCACGATCGCGGTCGCCGTGTTCGCACTGGCGCTCGGCGGCGGCCTGCTGCTCCTCCACTCCAGCTCGAGCGACGACGGTTCCGGCTCGTCCGGCGGCAGCTCGAAGTCCTCCGGCTCCGGCGGCGACGGCAGCGCCGGCGCCGCGACGAGCGATATCTGGAAGGTCGGCGACGCCTGGACCGTGAAGGTCAGGCAGGACGCCGGCGCGATCACGCCCGACGGCGACAAGAGCATCGCGGTCGTGCCGTACCGCTTCACCGTGAAGTCGGCTCCCGATTCCGCCGACGGCACCTGGGACGTGCACGTCACCCAGGACGGCGCCGAGGGTCCGTTCGCGAAGGGCTGGCACCTGCTCTACAAGGCCGATGCGGATGGCGCGTTGGTGCTCAAGCTCGTCGCGACCGGTGACGAGCCGCCGCTCGAGGCGGAGCTCGCGAGCATCGCGCTCGGCCAGCAGTTCCCGTACGAGGTCCGCTACACGGCCCCGCCGAAGGACACGACGCTCGACGGGCAGAAGCTGCTCGCGCGCTCGCAGCTGCCTCCGGGACAGCTGCCGCAGGGCGGCGAGTCCGGTGCGGCCCCACCGGCCGAGGCGCCCGGCGGCGACATGCCCGCCACCGCGCCGCCGCTGAAGTAGCCGCGCGTTCCGCACCTGGCACGCCGGAACGGGTCGTTCGCGGGATCCGTCACCCTCGCTGCATGCGTGAACCCACGCGCGCGGTCGAATCTCCCGTCTAGTATGGGTTCGCCCTGAAATCGACGACGGAGAGCATCGTGAGCGACTTCCCGGACCGCAACCTCGCCATGGAACTCGTGCGCGTGACGGAGGCCGCAGCGCTCGCAGCCGCCCGCTGGGTGGGTCGAGGCGACAAGAAGGCAGCCGACAAGGGCGCCGTGGACGCGATGCGGTCGATGCTCGGCAAGATCGAGATGGACGGGTTCGTCGTGATCGGCGAGGGCGAGA
>JAGQUL010000034.1 GCA_020438525.1 Thermoleophilia bacterium
CTCGGCCTCAACCTGATGAACGCCGCGCACGTGTTCCACTTCGACCGCTGGTGGAACCCGGCGGTCGAGGATCAGGCCACCGACCGTACGCACCGCATCGGCCAGACGCAGCGCATCCAGGTGCACAAGCTCGTGTGCGCCGGCACGCTCGAGGAGCGGATCGCGCAGATCATCGACGACAAGCGTGCGCTCGCCGGCAAGATCATCGACACCCAGGGCGCGACCGGCGAAGGCTGGATCACCGAGCTCGACGACGACGCGCTCGCCGAGCTCGTGGCGCTCGGCAAGGACGCGCTCGCCGAGGCCGAGGAGGGCGCGGAAGCCGGCCAGGCACGTGCCGTGGACCTCGAGGGCGTCGCCGCCGAGTAGCGGTTTCTGCCCCTGGCGCGTGAACACCGGGCCCTGCGCGGGTAACGAGCACTCGTGAGGTCCCATGCCAACTTGCCGGCGCCCGTCTCGGGCGCGCTCGCGCTCGCGATCGTGCTCGTGCTCGCGATCGCCTGCGCGGGCTGCACGCCGCGCCAGTCGCAGGACCAGTACGAGGAGCGGCTCGGCAACGCGCTCGCCGTACGCGACTCGGTTTCCTCGGAGCTGTCGGGCAACCAGCTCACCGATGCGAAGGCCTACGACGAGGCCGCCGCGAAGGTCTCCGCAGCGCTCGACGAGCTCGATGCCGATCCACCGCCGAGCAACGTCAAGGACGCGCACGAGCGCATGGTCTCGGGCATGGAGGGGCTGTCGGTGCTGCTCAAGCGACTCGGGCGCTGCGAGGCGCTCGCGACGGCCTCGGCGCAGGATCGGCGGGCATGTCGTCAGTCAATCGGACAGGACGTATACGACACGATCCGGAACGATTTCACCGAGGCAAACACGATATACCGGCAGGAAGGCCTGTCGCTCGCGGGATTGGGCTCCGGCGACGAGACGGGCGGAGGCGACAGCCTCGGTGGCGAGAACTCCGATGGAGGCGATGAACTGTGAGCACGACGACGACCACCACCACACGAGCACGGATCGGCAGGCTGCTGGTGGTGCTGCTGGCGCTGGTGCTTGTGGCCGGCTGCGGCGAGAGCGACCCGGGCGCGATCGGACCCAGCGGCGTCGACGGCGGCGTGAGCTCCGAGCAGGCGAAGGAGGATTACGTCACGGGCGTGAACAGCGCGCTGCAGCAGCTCGGCACCGCGCAGGGGCAGTCGTTCGGCGCCGCGGTGACGAAGGGCAACAAGCGGCAGCTGCAGGCGAGCGCGATCGCGTGGCGTCAGGGCGTGCAGCAGCTGAAGGGCCTGAACCCGCCGAAGGAGGCGGTCCCAGCGCACACCAAGCTCGTCGAGGCAGTCAGCCAGCTCGACACCTGGAACCAGCGCATCGCGAACGCCGCGCCGAACAAGAAGCGCACCCAGACGCTCGCCAAGCAGGCATCGGGCAGCGCCGCGTCCAGAAACTTCGAGGCCGCGGTCTGCGAGCTCGTCGACGCCGGCTTCGAAGTGATCGACCCCGGCGCATGCACGCCGCTCGCCAACGCTGCGGGCCCGTCGAGCTGACCTAGCGCGGTCGCAGGTTTCTGAAGCTGTCCGAGTAGCAGTGCCACGTTATGCAGGCGCACGTTTGACTTCAGCGATCGTGCCATGCCTATTTGGGGCTCTTCTGCCATATGAGTGGAGTCAAGCAGCCGCCCGACTTGGCAGTGGCGGGCACAGTCCGGAGAGTGTGAGCTTGGCGAGCGCGATCAACGAGTAGGGGGCGTGAAAGCCGAACGCGAGGATCGGGATGGGCCGGATCTTGGTGTTCACCGATTTGACGCGGCCCAGCCAACCACGTCAACGATTTTCAGGGAGGTCCACGGCGAAGTTACGCACCCGACGGGCCCAGCGCGCCTCCAAGCGCATCACGCATACACTTTCGATGTGATGCGCCGACAAGCATCGGCTCGACAAGATTCCAGGATTCTGCAGCCAGAATCAGCGGCTCATCGAGTGTGATCTCGATTGTGCTCCGACAAAAGACACACTTGGTCGGAATGTCGCTGAGGACATCCGGGGAACCCGATACCTCCGACCAATCGGTAGCCGAGTTTGCCTCCACCCGGCTGTACTGGGGTATCTCGGTCTGTCGCTGCATCATAGGACTCAGGGGTTGGGATTTGGCCTCGGACCAAGCGCAATCCGCACGGTCCCTTTGGTGCCGTCTCTTGTGACGTAGTTGATGTGATAGTACCGATGAGGGTTGGGTGCTTGATGTGGACCTTCGATCCGAATCACGCGCCCTCCCTGCGAGTGAATCAGTATCTCGGCCTGATATTGCAGTGGCACAGTATCGCCAACCGATCGATGCGTACCGCCCTGTGCGAGTTGGCGCGCGGCACGAGTGAACGATCCTGATCCACTCCACCCCCACGGCGTCCGTACAGGAACGCCAGGGGTAGCCGCTTTTGCGGGTCCGAAGCTTGGTCCGCCTGCGCCGACGGCGAACATTGCTCCCCCGCCGACATCTGCGCCGAGTTCGGTGGCACGCCGCACTGCGTCTTGGTTGGTGAAGTCGGTGCCAGGGCATCGTGCGCCGAGGAGTTGACGCTGACATCGTTCGGTGAGTGCTTGCCACTCGATGGACTGCTGGGCGAAGAAGTCAATTGCGGCCCGCTCGGAGTCAGTCGGCGTGGTTGTCGCGAATCCTTGTTGCGCGAGGTTGATCACAGTGATCGCGCCAGGCGTACCTGGGCGTTGCCACTCCGGTCGTTCGTTGCCGCCAGAAACACCCGGCTCGTAGGTGCCACCGCCAGTACCTCGATGACCGCCCTTACCGGGCCGGTGCGTTTCGATCTCGTCCGAGCAATCGGCATTTCGTGAGCAACCGGACTCACTAGTCGTACTCTGGTTCCGACGATGACCGTCGGTGTCAACGAATGCCACTGGGTTCCCAAACCCATACCCATGCCGATCCCGCGTCGCCGGATCCAGGCTCAGCGCGACATCGCTCCATGGATCCACGTACTGGTCGGTCTGGAGCTAGGACGGTCGGGTGGTGGGGCGGTGGATGGAGCCGTCAGCTCGTATTCCGACGTCCGGTCGCTGATGACACTGGAGGCGGTACATGCGTTGAGCTCGACCAGACCCCGTCAACCGTGTCAACGAACTTCAGGGAGGTCCAGATGCGGTTCTCTGCGTGATACCGATCCACTGACCCGTGCCAACGAATTTCTGGAAAGTCTACGAGAGCGGGCATCGCGTGAGCGTGCGTCACTCCACAGCGCCCTCGTCACTTCAAGGCGTCGCTCCAGTTCATGCCCCGTTCACGAAGCGCCACCATCGTCAGGAAATCATCGATGGAGATTGTATCCTCCGGGATTTTTCCGGCATCGTCATCAGCCCAGAGCCCATAGATCGTCACGCTGTCCGAATCCGAATCGAACTTGAGATCAACAAGGTTGAGGCTAACTTCGCCACGAGGTCGGGCGGCCCAACTGCGGAGCCTCGCACCCATGTGATCATCCCATGAATGATCAAGAAGTTTGCTCCACAAGGCGCGAGCGGGCTTCGGGGTGGCACTCACTTTGGGAACGCCGTTCGAATCACGCCGTTGCTGGTCCATACTTGAATTGTCGTGCTCGAATAGCCATCGACGTTCGTTCCGATCACCCTGCCCATATTAACTACCATACCTCCGTCGGCGCCCACCGTACCCCGAGACGCAGCTTCGTCGACCAGTCGTTTGATGTCTCGCGCACTCATCCCATCGGCGAACCTACTTACGCCAGTAAAACCGCTACTCGCGTGGTGACGGTACATGATGTGCTCGAGGGCATTGGTCGCACCTCCGTGCCTATACGTGCCACCGCCCCACGAAAGCTCAGTTCCAGCCGCATCTCCGATGAGTATGTCGTCGGCGAGTCGTGCGCTGGTTTTGCATCCGATGCGGCATCCGAACCATGCGGCTGCGGTGCCGGGTGCTGCGATTGCGGTTTCTGGGGTTGAGAGTTCGACGAAGATGGCGGCTGCGAGCGCGTCGTCGGTTTTTCTGCCGAGTACGTCGATCGTGTTGCGCAGTCCGTTCAGGAAGTCTGCTTCAGCTCCCATTGGCGCATCCATGTAGGCGCTGCGAAGCGCCTGTCCGCGCAGTTCGTCCCGCGTGCTGTGGATATTCGGGTCGATGTTGAGAATCGTCGGCGCCGTCGAGTTGCACATAGGCGCCGGACAAGCGTGCGAGCGATCCCACGCATACGAGTCGGGACCATTGCCAACCTGCGCTGCATGCCGATGCGCGGCATCCAGTCCAGCGTCGATTCGCTGCGCAGTCTGCTTGACGCACTCGCCGCCCTCGCACAAGTCGCTGCGATGCCCATCCGTATCCACCGCGCCAATCGGATTCGCACCCGCATACGCACTCCGCAGCCGCGTCGTCGGATCCAGGCTCAGCCCGACGTCACTCCATGGATCCATGTACTGGTCGGTCTGGAGCCGGACCAGCGGCGGTACCTAGGTGACCGGTTATTCTCGGCCAAGAATGCGGCTGAGATATCACGCAGGATCCACGCTCGGGATCCGTGATCGTGTCGCCAATCCGCGCCAGTTTTCTGGATCGCTCCAAACCCAGTGCAACGTGTCACCCCAGACGATGCGTGCTACCGGAGCGCATCGCGCCGTCGCGGCAGGCGTCCCCGATGCACATCGCCGCGCGCCAGCTCGGACATTCCCAGTCCGACACGACGAAGCGTCACTGCGTACGGCTCTCGGTCGTCGAACAGCTCAGGGCTATTGGAGCGGAGTTCACGGAGGTTGGTGCGCGTTGGCACTACCGGAATTCAGGGGGGCGACACCCCGATGCGAAGCAGTTGCTCGATCGGATTCCAGTCTGCGGGTGGATCGATCGAGGTGCGCCACTGGCATCCATCTGCGATCCACCATGCCCTCGCCCGGGCATGCAGAATCATCCGCTCGACGAAGTCTCCGCCAGCTGCGTCCTCATAGCCGAACTGAATCGAACAGCAAGGACAAATTTCATCGGATGCGTTACGGCCGCGCCACGCTGGTCGATTCAAGTACCGATAGCCGCATACCGGACAGGTGTAGAACTCGGTCATGGAATCGGGGGAGGTCGTCGTGGGATCTCGATATTCGTACCGGGTTCGGCCTCCCAGTACTCCGAATTCGTGGGATAGCCGTGGACGAGCGGGTTAGGCCGGTAGAACGTGATTGGCTCACCATCCAAGGTATACGATCCGAAAGTGTTAGTAGACGCTTCGTACATGCGTATCCTGTTCTCGATCAAGTCGATCTTGCCTTCGACGCCATCACCGATGCCACGCTCGAAGAACTCGTTAGCCTTGCGCGCGTATTCTTCCTTCGTCTTCGCATCGAAGTCACGCCCGTGTTTGTCGAAATGCGAGCCGAGGCCACTTCCCGACCAGTCCCCATTGGCTGGTATGCTCGATGTTGCGGCTTTAACGTAGGCCTCACGCTGTCGGTCGACGAATTGCGCCGGGAAAATGCCGTACCGGTGAGAGCTGGTGTAGAAGTCTCCTCCGTCCATACGATGTAGGCCAGCTGCGTTGTCGAAGTCGTGACCCGCCTGAATCCGTCGCGAACTAAATTGTGCGGCTGCTGAGACTGCACCCCGCTTCCACGCCACCTTGATGGCACCGACAAGGTCGGAGGATTTGGACTCGCCTGATCCCGACCCGAACGTGTAGCCACCATTTCGACCGCGCGTGTACGAGCACATGCATGTGTAGCCGGTTGAGTGCGACTCAAAGTGCCGGACTCCAACCTTCGTCGGCATGTACTGATGACCCGCTCCATCCGTGAACCGATGCCCATCCACATCCACCGACCCCACCGGATCCCCACCGGCATACCCGTGCCGGTCCCGCGTTGTCGGATCCAGGCTCAGCGCGACATCGCTCCATGGATCCATGTACTGGTCGGTCTGGAGCCACGACTTCAGGTCGGAGCGGTAGTCGCGAGCGTGGTGGTAGGTCGTTCCGCCGGCGTTCGACTCGCGCATTCCGGTGTACGAGTACACGTTGTGTCGCTGCTCGGCGTCACTGCCTGACTCGAGGCTGACGTTTCCGGTGAGCGGTTCGCCCCAGGTGTCGTAGTCGAACGTGGCGGTGACGGTGGTGCCGTTGCCGGCGATGGTCATGACGGTCGAGTTCTGGAAGTTGCCGACGTGGTACCGCCCTGACTGCTCGCGAAGCTCACCGGCGATATGACCGTTCGCGCGCATGATCCAGCGATGATCCGGCTGCAGGCGGTCGCTCGTGGCCTCGCTGTAGGGATCCATGGCATCGCCCGTAAACGCCGATACCGTGGCGTTGAGCTTCGCCGGTCCGCCGCCGCTCAGGTCATCCGTCTCGTCGTTCGTGGAGACGCGCCGACCGAGCACGTCATAGTTCATCACCGACCGCTTGACGTCAGTCTTCTTGCGCGCCTTGTTGTGTCGCGACTGACGCGTTCGAATCGGCTCGTACGTCTGCTCGGTCGCCTGCTCCTGCTGGTTCAGGTGCGTGAACGAGTACGACGTGATCTTGCTGACTGCGCTCGAGGTCGTCGAGCCGTCGTACTCGACGGTGCGAACGAGCTGACCCTTCGGCCCGGCAACGGTATTGCCGACGTTCTTGACCCGGCCGTTGCCATAGGTCATGACTGTCAGCTGACGGGTCGCAGGGGTCGTTCCATTGAGCACCGATCGCGGCAGCATCGCACCACGCGTGGCGCTGTTGCTGAATCGGTAATCCTGGGACACCGTGCCCTGGATCAGCACCTGATCGAGACGACCGTACGCGTCGAATCGATACGTGCGATCCGGCAGTGCGCTGACGTGATCCTCGTCGATTCGATCGAGCACGTCGTAGCCGTAGTATCGGGTCTGGCTGCGAGCCTTCTTGCCAGACTTCACCTTTGCCCGGACAAGCGTGGTCGTGACGCGCCTCGGATTGCCCGCCACGTCGCGGATCACATCCTCCTGCATCAACTGCATTCCGTTCTGACCCACGGCGCGTCCCCGCGGTGCGTGGGTCGACGGACCACTCGTGGGACGCCCGCGCCCGAGCAGATTACGTCGCTTCGACGTCTTTGACTTGCCATGCGCACCGGCAATCGTGACGCGAGTCTGCGTCAACGCACCCACGTGGTCATACTCGAAGGTCGTGAAGCCGGTCGGCGTGAGCGACTTGATATGCGACCCGACGCCGGAGTACCGCCCCGATGAGGACCGTGACTCGATGTCGACGGTGCCATCGAGTGTGTACAGGTACGCAAGCTGCAGATACCGGCGTCGAAGATTCGGCCTGTCCAGCGAGGCCACTGCCTCGAGTCCGGCGCCGGGGTCGATCGAGAAGGGGTCGTCGTCGAGGCCCGCATAGCGCGACACGCGCGCACGACCGTCGTCGTAACGGGTCTCGAGCAGCTCGCCGCCGGATCCATACCGCATTCGTGTGACGCCGCCATCGATGTTGCGAATCTGCAGTGGTGCTCCCACGCCGTCGCGGCGGAGCCACTCGATCGAGGAGCCGCATCCCGTCACGCTCCTGGGGAGGCCACTCTCGTCATAAGTGCGCGTCACGCCGTCGTCGAAAGCAAGCTTGCGGAGGCGCAATCGCCCCGAGCGTCGGACGGTTCCAGCAGACCAGGACTTGCTCAAGAACTTCGGCGATGTCGATCCCGACTTGGAGAACTGCTGATCGCCAAGCACCTTGAACAAGTAGGGCGGCTCGTCCGGTGCGGTTCCAGGCGCTCGCAGGCACGTGCCGTCTGCGTACACTCGATTCGTAGAAAACTTGGCAGCCGCGATGGGCTCGTGCTGAACCGATCCGTCGTCGTAGTAGCTGAACGTCTGGTGCGATTGCCACTCATGCTTGCCGCTGGTCCCCTCCTCGGTTCGTGCCACCGGCAGGCCGCGACGGTTGTAGCTCCAGCGCGTGAGGTTGTCGTGCGGGCGATCGTTCTTGGTCAGGACCGCGTCGTCATCCCCGTATGCGAAGAAGGTGGTGAAGTTGTCCTGCAGCGACGCCGCGCCACTATTTGGCAGCGTGGTGCTCGCGACATTCCCGAACGGGTCGTAGGTCGTTCGCGCGACGTGCGGCGCGCCACCTTCGCGCGCAAGTGTCTCGGAGATCTTTCGTCCATCGGCGTCGTACGCATATCGTGCGTCCTTGGAACCGGACAGGCCAGCTTCCGAGTTCTGTCGCGCGGTGCGTGTCGAGACCACTCGGCTGAGCTGGTCGTACCGGGTGGTCACTCGAGGGATGACCGACTGCTGCGATCCGGGCTTGCAGCTCGCCAGGGACGCACCGATGCAGGCGACGCGAATCGGAAGCGCCTCCTCAATGACATTGCCCGCGGCGTCGAATGATCGCGTCGTGATCCGAAGGTCATAGTGCAGCTGCTCAGTACGTGCGGTTCGCTCGCCGCCGAGTTCCTCGCTGCGAATCGCGTTGCCTTCGAGGTCGGTGAACGTGAACTGCACCTTGCCGTTGATCGCGCGTGTGGAAACGACGGTGCCGGCGTTGTCGTACGTCGTGAACGTCGACTTGGACAGATCCGGCGCGGTCGGGCATGCGGCACGCTTCTGCCAGCGAGCGGGGGTCACGGCGACGGGGTTGTCCCACGCGTCGTAGTACGTGCAGGTGTGACGGTTTTCGCCATCGCGCACGTCGACCGGTCGGTCCCGATCGTCGTAGGCGGTTGCGACGGTGTAGTCGAACCCGGCGCTTCCGGCTTCGTGGTTGGGCTCGCTCGTCCACACGACGTTTCCGACGAGGTCGTACTCCGTTCGCGAAACGCGATGATCGCTCGTGTTGTTGTTCGACAGCTGGCGTGACAGCACGACTCGGTCGAGCTCGTCGTAGTCGAAGGCGTCGACCGGAGAGTTGTCCGATCCGAGCGTTGTCGTGCCGGCGTGCGGAGACGGGACACTTCCACAGTCGCTCGCTGCAAATTCGCTACCCAGCTCGTACCAGCCATCGACGTCACTGCGCCGTACGTTGCCGTTGAGGTCGTAGAGCGTGGTGGTGACGCGCCGCACACGACTATCGTCACCTCCACGCTTCCAGGGTGACGTCTCCCGAATCACATCGCCGAAGTCGTCGTATGCATATGCAACGAATCGCGCCGCGTCATCTCGAGAATCGCCGCGCAGGTCGCGAATGCAGCTCACTTCCGAGTCAGCGGTGTAGGTCACGCGGAACGCGGTCGGTGCGATCGCTGCGACCTGTGATTCGCCCAGCGCGAAGTTCCAGCCGGCGAGCGTGGAGCCACAACCGCTGACCGCGCCGGTCGGAGCACAGAATCGACGGCTCACGAATTGCGGATCTCCGTCATCGGTGTAGTCGGCGTAGGCGATCGTCCATCCGAGGGCGTCGGTGGTTGAGCGCAGCAGGCCCGACGGGTAGTAGCTCATCACCTGCACGCTGCGCGAACCGCTGCCCCCGGGGGCGTCAACCGAGTTCACGCGCCCGGTCCTGGCATCGACGCTCAGGTCCGTGTGATGTGCGCCTCGAAGCGGCGTGGTGACTGACACCAGGTCCTGCACGATCGGCCGGGCGACCGCAGGCACCGATGCCGCGCGCCAGCTGAGCTGTGTCCTGGGCCGGTCCGCGCCTGAACCGTACTCGCCACGTGTGCGACCCCCGAGCGCGTGGGTCCATCGCTTGTCGTCCGTCACGCTGAGCGGCAGGCCGCTCGCCGGGTCTCGATCGATCCGGTTCACGACTGTCCGCGCGGAAGAGGGCTGATAGGTCGCGTACACGGTCATGCGCTCATCTGGCGCACTCGGGCGCCGTTCGATGTCGCCCGACGCGGACACGTCGTAACGATGCGTAACGTCCGCGCCCTGCGATGTGTAGAAGCGCACCGTCGCCACGTCGATTGGACCGGACAGCAGCCGCGAGTGACCCGATGCGGGAATCAGTACGGGCTCGCCTTGGATCATCGCGTGACCGCGCCGGGTTCCAACGATTTCGTTGTGCCCCGTCGTATCCCACTGGATCGTGGTGAACGCACCGCCCGGCTCGTTCACGCGGTTCATTCGCCCATACGTGGACGCGAACGGGTCGGCAGATGTCCAGTGATACGACGTGGCGCGATCAAGCTGATCTCGCACGAGCGTGGTCCCGTTGAGTCGCATCGCGTAGATGCCCCCCGAACCGGCGCCGGGCGCAAGGCCGTAGTCGAACGTGATGCCGCGCTGATCGCCGCGAAGCACGTCGTTGCGATTTTCCAGCCGCGTCACTCGCGGCTGCACGAACAGGAATCCGGCGTCTGCATCGGGCACGCCGTAAGTCACGCGCGACGCGTTGCCCTTGAAGTCGGTCACCGTACCCAGCACCACGTGCTTGTCGAACCACTTGCCTGGATCATCCATCTGCGCGTCGTAACCGAGCGAAATCGATCGGGTGCCGCCGGCTCGGCCAACGAACGTAATTCCCGACAGGCGAATCGTCTTCTCGGCCCCGACGACATCGTAGTTCAGGTACACCTGCTTGGCCGATCCTCCAGCGTCGTGGCCACGGATCATCCGGACGTGCCCGGCCAGGTCAGATTCGGGCCCGTAGTAGTTGAGGCGGATCTCGCGGCCGTTGCCTGCGGTGAATCGATCGTCGCGCACGGAAACCAAGCGCATCCGTAGGCTGGCGCCGAGATCGATACCGGCGACATCGGCTACCGTGGAGGGGCAGCGGTCGGTCAGCTGTGGACCAGCTGCTTCGTCGACCTGCGCCCAGGAACCATCGGGCTGGCTCTGGACGTGAAACGCACGGGTGACCCCGTCGGCGCCAGGCGTAACCGCCACACACTCGTACGCATAGGTCAGCTGATGACCTTCGCGGTCGCGGACGGCGAGCAGACGCCCGAGCTCGGAATGATCGACCCCGCTGGTCGCACGTTCACGCGAGTAGTAGTACGTCACGCCGTCGGGACGCGTCAGCTTGAATTCGGCTCCTGCAACGCCGTCTGCATTGTCGTCAGCGCCGAATCCGTTGACGTGCGCGACATTGATATTCCGCAGCACGAGGCGCGCGCCATCGGTCGGTCGATACTCGCCGTTCCATGGCGTACCCGCTGGATGCGCGATCGGCTCGAATACCCGTAGCGTGCCATCCGCGTCGCGCATCAGCAGCGCCTGGTCGCTCATGCGGAATCCGGCTGCTGCTGCGTCCGCGCCGGCGGAGGATCCACCTGGACCCACGGCGAGGGTCATGTGCGCACCGGCGATGCCATGCGCGGCGAGCGATGCATCGTCGCCGATCTGCTGCGAGTTGTACGTGAGCTGCACGTTGGTCCAGAGGCCGATCCCAGCCTCCTGCAGCAACGGCCGACTCACGACTACGTTCCCGGTCGACGCATTCACGTTCACATCGGTGCCGGATCCTGCGGGCAGTGAGTGGTATGACCATCGCGATTCAAGACCGAGCAATGGCATGACCCGCTCGGGCTGCTCCAGCAGGAGCGGTGCACCGTTCGTGTCGGCTTCGGTCGCGATCGTTCCATCGCCCCGATGCGTACACGCCTGAGTTGCCGCAGAGACCCGGTACCGCGCCGGGCGCGGACGTGGGAATTGATCGTCCACCGTGTAGCCGGTGCGACTGCCCCACTGCAGCGGGGCAGCAACTTCCGCCCATTCGCCACCGACCTGCACTTCGACGATCCACTTCAACGTCGCTCCGACCGCTGAATTCGGAACGCTGAATCGAATTCGGGCACCCGTCAGCGAGGTGCCGACGTACTGAATCGGAATAGCCTCGACGGAGGTCGGGACCACCGCCGCCTGGCCATGCAGCGCCGTGTCGATACATGCCTTGAATGGTCCGGACGCGCCCTCGTGAAGGTACTCTTCGGATGTTCCCTTCCGCCCGTCACCTGCATATACGCGCAGCTCCGACAACCCGTCGCCCAGCGCTGTGCCGAGCTTCACCGACGTAGGGAAGTGCGTGAAGGTCACCGATGCGCCGGTCGTCGACCAACGCTGGTCGCGAACTTCGTGGATGTTCGTCCAGCCGCCCGAGCTGCTGCGTCGCTGGAGCGAGACAAGGTCTATCGGGTCGTTGTTACCGGCTGATGACAGCGCAGCAATCGCCTGCGCCTGCTGATCGCCGCCACCGATCGACGGATCAATGATCCGCGCCGCGACCGTCGCCGAGGAGTCGTCGGGATCACGAACGCCGATCGGATCACTCGCAGTCGGCGCTGCAAGATCCACGAGCGGGTCGGTTTCATCGATCCGGAAATACCGTGTCGAGGGTGCGCTGACATTGCCCGCGCGATCCGTCGCCGTGAGCTCGATCTTGTAGATGCCCTCGCGACCCGCGATATCGACATGGTCAATCTCGGGCGCTCCGTCAGCCAGTGGGCCCGTTACCACGTCGGGTTGATCGGATGCAGGCCCCCACACGCCGTTCCTGAGTTCCTCGACATGCGCGGTGTATTCGGCGATGCCGGATCCGGTCGGGAGCGGGTCAGTCGATCCCGGGTCGCTCGCGCGCCCCCAGCTGATGATCAACGCATCCGCACGCGTCGTGTCATACGTCGGCAGGTTGGAAATTGCAGTCGCCGACGTGGGCTCGTCAGGCGTCCCGAAATTCGGCGACGGCGCCGTCGGCGCGCGTGAGTCGAACAGGAAGAACTGCTCACCGGAACCGTCTGAGTTCCCCGCGAAATCCGTCGCACGATAGTAGACGGAGTTGGGGCCCTCGTTCAGCGTGCCATCCAGTGTTCGCTCTTTGTAGTCCTCATGACGCTCGACGGGACACGGCGTATCGAAGTTGCCGGTGTCCTGCGCGCAAACGTCGATCGTCGTCTCGGGTGACTTCGGTTCGGGCGAAGCGAATGGCTGATTGAATCGAGACACCTGCATGTAGTCGATGCCGGAGCCCTTGTCTGACGCCTCGACGACGAACTTGACGACAGCACCAGGCCGATACCACTTCTGCAGGTGCAGGTCCACGCTCGTCGACAACACACCACCCGCTCCCCGCGTTATCGGTGCGAGCTGGGCCTGACCCGCGATGTTCGAAGACGGTGCGAGCGGATTCACGACGAACGGCTTGTCGACGTCCTTGACGTAGGCGGCGAAAACGTCGGCGGTGTCGGGATCGACCACGCCGTTTGCCGGCGTCGCAGTTCGCATCGAGCACCGTGCATGCTCGTTCGAACTGATTGTCTCAGCGGTTGCGGAACGGTTGACAAGACGCACGCCCGCGTAGTCGGTTCCGCCCGCCAACATGCCAGCTGGATCTCCGTTTTCATCGAATTCGAACGTGCTCAACCGGTAGCGGTTTGCGTCACCAAGGCTCGCTCCATATACGGCCCACTTCTTCGTGACATCGAGCGGGCTGTCGGGTACTCCGTCGGTGATGTTGAACAGCTCGCCCCGACACTGGATGGCGGTATTCGTTGCGTCGATCGTTCCATGAATTGCGAGACCGACGATCTTGGTGTCAGGGATGGTGTGGTACATGTAGCCGCCACTTGCGCCGCTCGCGATCGTCCCGGTCTTGGCCTGCGCGAACAACCCGAGCGTCGGCGTTGCGCCCGTTGCAATCGTGCTCGAGCTGCCCGGGATCCGGCCGAACTGCCTGGGGAAGCCGTTTCCTTGGATTTCACAGGCCGGGTGCCCCTCGGGGAGCTGGCACACGTTGACGACGTACACCTGGTGGATGTCTGCGCGCTTGAACACAGGGTCGATCGCCACGTCACCGGTGGGCGACTGTGATCGACCGTCGTACGACACCGTGATGACACTTGCGTCCGCGTCCCACGACGTCGCGACCGGGAGCTTCGCGCCAGTCTCGTCGACCGCGACATTGGCAACGACGGTCATCAGCGGAAGCCCGTTGGCGACGAGCAACAATCCGGTCGATGTCGGAAACGCCTCGACGCCTGTCGGCAACACAACCTGATAGCGCCACGTGATCAGCTTGTTCGATGCGTGCTGCTCGTCGACGACCAGGTGCTGCTCGAGAAACTCGTCGGACGCAAGTGTCACCTCGCTCAGGTCTTGGGCGACACTCGTGGCTGACACGACGGTGCGCCGAGCGAAGATCGATCGGGGCGCGCCTCGATCCAATGGGATGAATTTCACGACCCCGAGGCCTGGCCACGAGAAACGCAGCTCACCCGTGACCACGTCGTACTCTTGCGACTCAATCGAGGGAATTCGATACGCCCCACGACTGGCAGGACCTGCTGGCGTTGTTCCGTCGCTCCCGTCGACTGCGATCGCGAACGATCCGTCCGGATCCACGTTCACTGCGGCGTCCGCACCGGCAAGTCGCGTCTCGACCGCATCGCGCTGCTCCTGCAGATGTGTGAAGTTCGGGATCGGATCCTCATCCGGACCCAGCGCCCACGCTGTCGAAGCTGCGGTCAGTAGCCCCGCGATTGCGGCGATCAGGAGCACCGGCAGGACAAGACAGAGGCGACGGGTTCGCCGAGCGGGCATCGAAGGCATGACGGCCACATCGGCACTTTGTTCCGCTTGCTATAGCTGTTCTGCAACCCAACAAAGTGCGCGAATCTAACTACACGTGCGGACCCGCGACGCGATCGGGAATCTGACCATTCTGATTCCGAGGCCAACATGAAGGCCTTCAGCTCATGAGCTCCGGGTCGCCTGGCGCGTGTACGGGTTGGCATGTGCGTCGAGCGATGTCACCTCGCTCGCGACTACCGCTCCGACCTGAAGTCGTGGCTCCAGACCGACCAGTACATGGATCCATGGAGTGACGTCGCGCTGAGCCTGGATCCGACGACGCGGGATCGGCATGGGTATGCGGGCGCGAATCCGGTGGGGTCGGTGGATGTGGATGGGCATCGGAAGAACAACACCACCGCTGGCGAGGCGGGTTGCGCCCATAATGCACGTTGTTCGGACGAGATCGAGAACCATAGGCCGGGCTCGGGCGGCCACCGCGGTACCGGCGGTGGTACGTATGCGCCGGGCATGTCTGGCGGTAACGAGCGGCCGACTTGGCAACGGCCGGGAACTGAGGGAGCATCGCTCGTCTATCAGATCGCTGCCGACTCGTCGCTAGACGGCACGACGACGCCAACTGAACGTTGGGCAATGGACTTTGTTGGTTCGACGTCCGTTGAATGGCAAGCCATCACCGAATCGTGCATTCGCCAACTACTCGGATCATCGTGCCCAGGTACTGATTTCACGGATCGTGATGCGATCGTTCACACGCTTCAGTTGGCGTCCGAGACCGGAGGGGGGGCGATGTTCGCCGTGGGCGCAGGCGGCCCGAGCTTTGGTCCAGCCAAGTCCAAGCAGCTCGCTGCCGGCGTTGCGCTCCGCGGAGTAGCTCTCGAACGAAGCGTCGCGGAGCTTATTGAGGCCCGCCATCCGGGCCGGATTGTGAATACCAATGTCAAGCGCGGTGGCCGAGAGTTCGATATCGAGCTGAACAACGTCATCATCGAGGTAACCGGCGGAAAGGGGACTAGGAAGATGAAGCAACACTTTGCTCAGATGGCCGCCTCAGACAAGCCGGTGATCTTGTATGGACCGAACCTGCGAGAGGGACTTATTCGTGACATCAACCGTCAGGGTGGAATCGCCACGAACAGCATTGACGATTTGCTTGAGGCGATCTACTGATGGACGACATCATCCTTCTGACCTTGGACGAAATTGATCTCCGCGATGAGATTGCGCACATCTGCCGGGGCGCGCCTTCGCTGTCCGTCGAGATTCATGAGGAATCGATCGTGGTGACAGATTCCGAACTGAATTCCCGATATTACCTTCGCGAAGACGATGTTGATGACGTGCCATTCGACCCGGAGGAAGCGTCGTTCTTACAGCAGGCACTCGGGGCCGGAGCGAAGTTTTGCTACGTCATCTCGTATTGGAACCTCACCGGAGTTGCGAGGCTCGTCTGTGCCCTCATACGGGATAGGAAGGTGGTTGTGGACGATGATCGCGGAAATCTCTTCACTGGCGAGGAGTTCGCAATGGCCGCCGAGGATTGGGTAGCGGGCAGGTACTTTGGACCTCCCTGAAGTTTGTTGACACGGTTGACTGGGCCTGGTCGAGCTCGACTCAAGAACCGCCTCCAGTGTCATCAGCGACCGGGCGCCGGAACACAAGCTGACGACTTCATCCACCGCCCCACCGCCCCACAGCCCCACCGTCCTAGCTCCAGACCGACCAGTACATGGATCCATGGAGTGACGTCGCGCTGAGCCTGGATCCGGCGACGTGGGATCGGCATGGGTATGGGCGGGGGAATCCGGTTGGGTTTTCGGATCCGGGTGGTCATGTCAGTGGTGTGGAGGCGGATGGTGACACGTTCTGCCTTGGGTATTGTCCGATTGATTCGGATGACACGCAGCGTCCGGCGGGCACGACGGTTCCGTCGACGGGTGGTGGTAACAGTGGGCAGCAGCCGGGGAGCACTGCTGGTCCGTCGTCGACGCTCGCCAATCGGGGTGTGCACGCCACCTCCGGTCCCGTTCGGACCGGTGGTGGCGGTCCGCGACACAACGCGA
>JAGQUL010000284.1:0-3966 GCA_020438525.1 Thermoleophilia bacterium
CCGAGCGTTGCCGCGCCGATGATCGCCGCATGCGCCGCCGGCGCGCCGCCGGGGACCTTGTCCTGTACCCGGTCGACGAGCGCCTGCTCGCCGATCAGCGCTGCCCCGGCAATCGCTCCCGCAGCCGCGATCCCCGCAGTGGTTCGCGCGGCACCCATCGCCAGGGAGCTCGGCCGGCCATGCAGCGCGAGCCCGCTGCCCACGACCGCCAGCGCGCCGATCCCGCCGATCGCGAGGCGCGATCCCACCGCGTCGAGGTCGGTGTGCCGGTCGACCGCGTTCGCGAGCTTGTTCGCGGCCACGCCCGCACCGAAGCCGAGCGCCACCGAAGCCGCAGTCACGATCGCCTGCTGCTTGCTGCCTCGCGGCAGCAGCGAACGCTGGAACGACGCGATCCCGGCGATCGTGCCGAGCGCCGCGCCGACCTTCCAGCTGGCGACCTGCTTCGCCTCGGCCGGTGCCGCTGCGGCCTCCTCGCGCGCGCGTGTGCGCGAGGAGTCACCATCCGTGCCTGCTGCCGTCGTGCCCAGCGGCAGTCGCGACCCGATCGTCGTCATGATGCTGCGTCCCGTTCGTCCCGTGTCCTGCGCGTGCGGTCGTCCCGGTCCGCATGCGTCGTCCTCCCGTTTGTCGTCGCCGACGTCCCGCTCGTTTCGCCCGGGTCCCGCCGGATCCGGTACGGTGCATGCATGCCTCGCTCCATGATTGCCGCCACGTCGCTCCTCGCTGCCTTGGTCGTCGTCGCCCTGCTGCCTACGACCGCTGCAGCACGCGGACCGCTCGCCGGCGTGACCGTCAACATCGATCCCGGCCACAACCCCGGCAATGCGGCGCACGCCTCGAGCATCAACCGGATCGTCCACCAGGGGCCGATCCGCAAGGCCTGCGACACCACGGGCACGGCCACGAACGACGGCTGGCCGGAGTGGCGATTCAACGGCCAGCTCGCCACGCGCCTCGCCCGCAACCTGCGGCGCTGGGGCGCGACCGTCACCTGGACCCGTCGCAACGGCAGCCCGGCCTGGGGCCCGTGCATCACCGAGCGCGCCGCGATCGGCAACAAGGCGGACGTGGCGATCAGCATCCATGCCGACGGCGCGCCGTCGTCGAAGCGCGGGTTCCACGTGATCCGACCGTCGTTCGTGCGTGGCTGGACCGGCGACATCAACCTGCGCTCGGCCGCGCTCGCCACGAAGGTGCGTGACGCGCTCGCGGGCCTGCGGGGCGGGATCCCGGTCAGCAACTACGCCGGCCGGCGCGGCATCGACGCACGCGCCGACCTGGGAGGGCTGACGCTCAGCGACGTGCCGAAGGTGTTCGTCGAGCACGGCAACATGCGCAATGCCCGCGATGCCCGGCTGCTGCGCTCGCCGCTCCAGCAGGAGCGCATGGCGCGCGCGCTCGCGGCGGCGATCGTGCGCTGGAAGCTCGCCGAACGCGCAGGTTGAGGCGGCGCCGGTTTCCATCCGCGGCGCCGCGGGGTATGGTGCCCGCGATGGACTGCGGGTGTCGCGTCGCCGCGTGCGCGCGCTCGTCGACACCAAACTCAGGAGACGCAACACGATGCAGAGGTTCAAGCCGCAGCTGACCGCCCCCCTTCCGGAAGGGTGGTTCGCCAAGGAGTCGATCACGCTGCTGGCGCCCGACGGGCAGGCCAACGTGATCGCATCGAGCGAGCCGCTCGATCCGACGATCGACACGAACCAGTACGCGCAGGTGCAGGGCGACCTGCTGCGCAAGGAGTTCCCCGGCTACCGCGAGTTCGCGTTCGAGCCGGCGCGCATGCTCGGCGGCAAGCAGGGCTACATCCGCCGCTTCGAGTGGACCCCGCCGGACGGCGTCGCGGTCACGCAGATCCAGCTGTACTACGCGGAGGAGGGTCGCGGCTACACCGCCACGGCCACCACGCCGAGCACGCAGTTCGAGCGGTTCGAGATGCAGTTCCGACAGCTGCTCGGTGGCCTCGCGCTCGATCAGGCCGCGGCGACCTGACCTGACGCGCTACTGAAGCTCGCCCGTCGCGATACCCATCGCGGCATCGAGCGCCGCCTGCTGCTCGTCGGTCAGCTTGATCGGGCCGAGGTCGTTCGGGTCGGCGCTCGCGGCGGGCGTGGCTGCACCGTTGTTCGACGTGCCGGTGGCAGGCTTCGTGCCCGTCGCCGGCTTCGTCGTGCTGGAGGAAGTTCCGCTGCTGGCGGGCTTCGATGCGCCGCTGGCGGTGGGCGACGACGACGCGGGTCGCGCTGCGCCACCACCGTTCGCCCCCACGGGGCCGGTGGTGCTGCTGTGGGCCGACTGGCCTGCAGCGGTCGAGCTCGCGGCGGCGTTCGTCGTCGCAGGCTTGAGAGCCGCATCCACGGTCGCCTTGGTCTCGAGCAGGTCGTCGGTCAGCGGCGCGATCGCGGCGAGCTGGTCGAGCAGCGATGCCGCCGAGCGCCACTGCTTCGCCTCGACGCTCGCGGTGAGCTCGTCGCGCAGCTGCTCGAATCGCGTCCGATCGACCTCGAGCTGCAGCTGGACGGTGCCGGCGCCCGCGGCGTCGCGAAGCTCCTCGGGAACCGATGCCAGGCGATCGGCGGCCTCGTCCCAGCGGCCCTCGCCCATCAGCTGGCGGGCCTCCTCGACGAGCCCGAGCGCGTCCTCCACGGTCAGGTCGGAGGTGGGCACGGCCGTGTCGAGCCGGTCGACCAGCGGCGCCTCCTGGCTTGCCGGCGCGGGGGCCTTCGTCGTGGTCGAGGTCTGACCGCCTGCGATCACCGCCACGACTCCCACGGCGGCCATCGACACCGCCACGAACAGCAGCAGCAGGTTCTCCCAGCGCACGCGCGTACGCGTGGCCGTGGCTGCGTCGGGGGCATCGATCGGGGGCGTGGGGGAGCCGTCGAGAAACATCGTGGATCCAACGTAGCACCACATCCAGAATGCGCATAGAGGTTTTGCAACAAGTCCTGTGTGATCAGCAGGGCGGGAAGGCCGGCCGCGTTCGGGAAGGAACGTCCCATGCTCCTCGACGCGACCGACCTGGTGGTGCGCCACCACCCGACGCACCCGCCGGTGCTCGACGGCGTGTCGATCCGCGCCGAGGCGGGCGACCGGATCGCGGTCGTGGGTGGAAACGGCAGCGGCAAGTCCACGCTCGCACGTGCGCTCGCGGGCCTGCTGCCGCTCGAGCGCGGCAGCGTGAGCGGGCGTGGCGCGGGCGGACGCATGGTCCGAGTAGGCATGGTGCTCCAGGATCCGGCTGCACAGCTGGTCGCTGCGACCGTCGCCGACGAGATCGCGCTCGGGGCGCAGGCGGTCGTGGACGATCCGGCTCGTGTCGCGACGATCGTCGACGAGTGCGTCGCGCGGTCGCAGCTCGACGAGGTCTGGCATCGCGATCCGGCACGGCTCTCGGGCGGTCAGCAGCAGCGGGTCGCGGTGGCGGCGATCGATGCATGCGACGTCGACGTGCTCGTGCTCGACGAGCCCACGGCGCTGCTGGACGCACCGGCCGCGGCGCGCTTCGTCACCCGCGTCGAGGACCCGGGCTTCGCGCGTGATCGCGCGGTCGTGTGGATCACGCAGGTGGCCGACGAGGTCGCGTCGTGCGACCGGGTGCTCGTGCTCGACGCAGGGGTGCTCGCATGGGAGGGATCGGTCGCGCAGTACGTGGCAGATCCGGGGATCGCCGCCACGTTCGAGCTGGAGCTGCCGGCTGCCGCCCGCGTGGCCCACGCGCTGCGCGCACGTGGCGTGTGGCCGGAGGGTGCGCCGGTGCCGACGACGATGCAGCAGCTCGAGACCGTGCTCGGGATCACCGCGGGGGCCGGGGGGCCCGTTGGCTGAGCTCGTCGCGACGGGGCTGGTCGTGGAGCGAGGCGGCGACGCGCCGGGCGAGAGCGTGCGTGCAGTTGCCGGGATCGACCTTCGCGTCGAGCCGGGCGAGCTCGTCGCAGTGATGGGGCCGACCGGCTCCGGCAAGAG
>JAGQUL010000284.1:3983-4178 GCA_020438525.1 Thermoleophilia bacterium
GCTCGTCGAGCCCGCTGCCGGTCGGATCGACGGGCACGCGGTCGGCGCGACCAGGCTGGTGCTGCAGCGCCCGGAGGCAAGCTTCCTCGCCGAGCACGTGATCGACGAGGTGTGCCTGGCGCTGCGATACCGCGGCGAACCCGAGGCCGCAGCGGCTCGCCACGGGGCGGCGCTGCTGGACGCGCTCGGCCTGCC
>JAGQUL010000285.1 GCA_020438525.1 Thermoleophilia bacterium
GTGACGCGCTCGTCGATCGATGCGTACTGCTCGGCGTTGCTGGATGCGCCGCATCCAGTGACGAACACGCGCCCGTCGGTGTCGATTCCGTCCACCATGCGGCGCACGCGCTTGCGGGACTTCTTC
Organism: Thermoleophilia bacterium; assembly: GCA_020438525.1. The sequence continues at coordinate 127 of JAGQUL010000285.1, forward strand.
TCGGCCTCGCCGGTGATGCAGCAGGTGTTGACGACGCGGACCTGCGCGCCCTCTGCGTCTTCGACGTGCCCGGCGGCGGCGAGCGCGTCGCCGATCGCCTGCGCGTCGGTGTGGCTGATCTTGCAGCCGAGGAAGTCGACGTCGTAACCGGTCATGCCACGTTGATCGTAGCCGCTCCGAGGATCGTGTCGCGGCGTGCGAGCACCGATTCGGCCGCGGCGATGCCGAGGCGGGCCCCGGCGATCACGTCGGATGCGAAGTGCACGCCGGCATAGATGCGCGAGATCGCGACCTCGCGCGCGAGCTGCCACGCCTGCGGCTCGAGGGTCGGATCGAGCCGGGCGATCACTCGGGCCGCAGCGAAGGCGCGGGCCGCGTGCGCCGACGGGTACGACGAGTCCCCGGGCCGTGGCGTGCGCCCCACGACATCGATCGACGGGTCGAGCTGGTACGGCCGCTGACGCTGCCAGCGCCGCTTGCCGATCCCGGCCTGCGTGCTGGCTGCCGCGAGCGCGGCGCCCACGAGCGTCTGCACCGCGGCTTGTTCGTGGCCGGCGACGTGCACCGCAAGCTCACGCCACACGGCGGTCGCGCCGTGGCGATCCATGGCGCGCGCCCACGCGTCGCCCGCCTCGCTGCGCTGGGCAAGCAGCTCACGCGTGATCGCGATGTCACGCAGGTGCCCGGGGGACTCGGGGGCGTGCGGGTCACCGAGTCGATTCAGTCGTGTGCCGCGATGGGTCGTGCCGGGCAGCGCGATGTGCGGGACGTGGAGGTCGGCCGGCATCGGCGCTCCGGCCGAGATCGGGCGCTCGACGCATCGCTGCGCGGCGAGCGGCAGCATCATGCCGCGGCTGCTCCCGCGGCGGCATCGAACGCGCCGTTGCGAGCGTCGCGAACGACCTGTGCGGCGGCGTCGCGGAGGCTGTGGCCGCGGTGCACGGCGTTGAGGATCGCGTCTGCCACGCCGGTGCCGAGCAGTGCGCCCATGACCACGTCGGTCGGGTAGTGGACGCCCGCATAGACGCGCGATGCTGCGACCTGGGTCGCGAGCTTGTAGGCATCGCCGGCGAGCTCGGGCGCGACGCGTGCGATCACGCGGGCACCGGCAAATGCCGAGCTCGAGTGACCGGACGGGTAGGACGCGGATCGAGGCAGCTGCACCGGCGGCTTGATCGACGGGTCGACCTGGAACGGTCGCGGCCGGTCGTACTTCGACTTGGCGATCTGCGTGACCGCGGCGGTCGCTGCGAGCACCGTGCCGAGCAGCGCCGTGTCGAGCCAGCCCCGGACCGTTCCGGACGTGGCGCGGTGCTGCCTGGCGAACGTCATCCATGCCTGGAACGCGCCGGTGCGCGCCATCGTGTCGGCCCACGCATCGCCCTTCGCGGTGCGCAGCTTCTGCGCACCCTTCACGAATGCCATGTCGGCGCGGTCGGCGACCGATCCGGGCTTCGGTGGCGCGAGCAGCTTGCCGAGCGAGATGCCCGAGTCGCCGCGACCCGGCAGCCCCGGGATCTTCGGCATCACGATGCCCTCGGGCGCGTTCTCGGAGTCGACCTCTACGGCCGCGGCGTCTGGCACGGCGCCGTGGTGAGCGGCGGGCACGGGTGCGGCGGCAACAGTGGACCGGAGGGCTGGGGCGGCATCAGTCGTGAGGTGCATGCGCGCGAGCGTACGCGTTCGGGCGCGCGCGTGCGGCAGTCGGGACAGGTGCTCGTCAGGTTCGCGGCGCGTGCATGGCCGCGATTGCCACCGCGACCGCGGCGGCGAGCTCGGCGCGCAGGATGCTGTGGCCGAGGCGGGCGCGATGCCACCCGGTCGCGGCAAGCTCGTCGACGAGCCCGGCTGGAAAGCCGCTCGCACCGCCGATCAGCAGGCGAGTCGGCGTGCTCGATCCGCGCGCCACGAGGGCGCCGTCGAGCAGCTCGTCGGCGTCGGCATCCACCACGATCCCGGGCGGGAGCGCCCGCAGGTCGTCGACTCCGATCGGTTGCACGACGGTCGGCACGGCCGCGCGTTTGGCCTGCTTGGCGGCGCTCGTCGCGACTCGTGCGAGCCGCTCGGCGCGCTGCTCGACCTTCGCCCGGTCGCGGTCGCTGGCCACGATCGGGACGATCCGGGTGGCGCCGGCCTGCACCGCTGCATCGACGAGCTCGTCGGTGCGGCCGCCGACCGTCACGAACGCGAGCAGCTCGACCTGCGGGTCGTGCAGCTCGCCCACCTGCTCGTCGAGCATCACGGCGCCGCTCGTGCCGTCGAACGCCGCGCTCCAGGCCACGCCGTCGCGGTCGACGACCTCGACGCGTTCCTGGGTCTGCGCGCCGTGCAGCACGCGGGCGTGGTGCTGGTCGGATGCCGCGAGCTCGATCCGTGCGCCGGGCGTGCCGGGCACGTCCACGAAGAACCGGAACACGTGTCGGTCGCCGCGATCCACGTCGCTCACCAGATCGACTTGTGGCGCATCGCCTCGGCGTGCTCGCGTGCGTCCTCGAGCACCACCGCGGCCCAGCCGTCGCGGTCGCGTCGTTCGCGCAGCACGTAGCCGACCTTCTCGTAGGCGGCGACGCAGTCGTCGACCTGCGAGCGCAGGAGCCCGCTCAGCACCAGGCGCGGCGCGGTCATCTTCGGTGCGATCCGCACGAGCGGCTCGAGCAGCACGTTGGCGAGCACGATGTCGGCCTTCGGGATGTCGTCCTGCAGCGCGTCGAGCACGCGTGCCTGCACGAGCGTGTCCACGTCGTTGCGCCGCAGGTTGTCGAACGTCGACTCGATCGCGACCGGGTCGTTGTCGACCGCGGTGACGGGGCCGAACCCGAGCTTCGCGGCCGCGATCGCGAGCACGCCGCTGCCGCAGCCGAGGTCGAGCACGCTCGCCTTGGGCTGCTGCTGCAGGAGCGTGAGCACGAGCCGCGTCGTGGGGTGCGCGCCGGTGCCGAATCCCTGCGCAGGCTCGATCACGATCTTCCGCATCCCGGCCGGAGCATCGTCGAGCTGCCAGGGCGGTCCAACCCACAGGTCGCCGATCACGACGCTCTGGTGGAACTCCTTCCAGCGCTCGTCCCAGTCGGACGGGACGATCGTGACCTGTGCCTCGCCCACCACGTCGATCCCGGCGCCGGCGAGCCACGACGTGAAGCGGCCCTCGTCACCAGCGGGAAGGAACACCGCGAAGCGGGCGCCCTGGTCGTCGTCCTCCTGCTGGAAGCCGCCGGGGCTGAACTCCCCCACGGCCAGCTCGGCCGCCTCGACCTGCTCGGGCGCGACGCGCACCGAGACCTCGACCAGCGACTCGCCGGTCACGGGCGCACCATGCGCCGCAGGCGGTCGAACAGGCCTTCCTTGTCGCGGTAGATGCGGTCGTCCTCGAGCGCCTCGAAGCGTGCCATCGCGTCGCGCTGCTCGGGCGACAGGTCCTTCGGCACGCGCACGTTGCAGAAGACGACGAGGTCGCCGCGGTCGGGCGCGCCGCCGCTGCCGGTGTTGCCGCGCAGGCGGCCGGCGCCGAGCCCGCGCAGCACCATCCGCGTGCCTGGCTGGGTTCCGGCGGGGACGTCAACGTCACGGTCGTCGCCGTCGACCGTCGGGACCTGTGCGACGGTGCCGAGCGTCGCCTGGGCGAGGGTGAGGTCGAGCACGGTCACGAGGTCGTCGCCCTCGCGGATGAATCGCTCGTCGGCCTCCACGTGCACGTCGACGTAGAGGTTGCCGGCGGGTCCGCCGTTGGAGCCCACGCCGCCTCGACCGGTGAGGCGGATCCGCTGGCCGTCCTGGATGCCGGCTGGGATGCCCACGGCGACGGTGCGCTGCTCGGGCTGCTCGCCGGTGCCCGAGCAGGACGGGCACGGGTCGGTGATCGTGCGGCCGCTGCCTGCGCAAGCGGGGCAGGGACGTTCCTGGACGACCTGGCCGAAGATCGAGCGCGAGACCTGGCGAACGGCGCCGTGGCCGGCGCAGGTCTCGCAGGTCTTCACGCCCTCGGGTGTGGCGGCGCCGGATCCGTCGCAGGTCGCGCAGGTTCCGGTCGCGGTGAAGTGCAGCTCGCGTTCGGCGCCGAGCACGGCGTCGCGGAAGTCGAGGTTGACCGCGACGTGCACGTCCTCGCCGCGGCCGCCGGCGGTCGCGCCGCCACGGCCGCCGAAGAGGTCCTCGCCGAAGAAGGCGCCGAAGATGTCGGCGATCGAGCCGAAGTTGGCGAACTGCGGCTCCCAGCCGCCCTGCTTGAGGCCGGCCTCGCCGTAGCGGTCGTAGATGCCGCGACGCTCGTCGTCGCTGAGCACCTCGTACGCCTCGGTGACGCGTCGGAACTGCTCCTCGGCGTCGGGCTCGTCGCTCACGTCGGGGTGCAGCTCGCGCGCCTTGCGGCGGTACGCGCGCTTGATGTCGCTGGCGTCCGCGTCCTTCGCGACTCCCAGCAGCTCGTAGAAATCCTGCGCCATGCGCGTGTCCATGCCATCCACGGTCGGTTCCACCTGCGAGCGGCAATCGTATCGCAGGCGAAGCCGATCAGCGACCGTACAGCTCGGCGGCCACGTCGCTCAGGCCACCGGCCGCGGCCGTGACCATGCGTGATGCGAGCACGTAGTCCATCGAGCGGGGACCGATCAGCCCGACCATCCCGAGCGGACGCGCGTCGACGCCATAGGCCGCGCCCACCACGCTCAGGCGCTGCAGCTCGGGGATCTGGTTCTCGCAGCCGATCCGGATCGACACGCCGCGCGTGCGCGCCGGCTGCACGTGGAGCGCACCGCGATCGACGATGGGTCGCAGCGCCTCGAGCAGGCGGCGTCGCTCGTCGAGCATCGCCACCAGCTGCAGCACCCGCTGCACGTCGTCGTCGTGCTGCGCCAGCTCCGCGCCGGCCGCGCCACCCACCAGCAGCTCCTGTCCGCCGTCGTCGAGCTCGTCGAACACCGGTGCGAGCAGCGCCAGCATCTGCAGCTCCGCCGGGGCAAGCTCGGGATGCCGCAGCCGCGATCGCACGCGATGGTCGCCGATCGCCAGTCCCGACACCTGCTCGTTCAGGTACTCCCCCGCCCAGTCGACCAGCCCGGGGTCCACGGGCGCGCCGGTCGAGACGACGTGGCGGGCGACGTCGCCCGCAGCCGTGATCACGACCGCCACGAGCACGTTCGGCTGCAGCTGCAGCACCTCGACGTGACGGATCACCGCGCCGCTCGGTCGTGGAGCCGTGATCACGCTCAGCAGCCCGGTCACCTCCGCGAGCCGGCGGGTCGTCTCCACGAGTGCCTCGTCGATGCGGGCGCCCGGGTCGTCCACCACCACCGCGTCGCCGCGGCGCGCGATCGGCACGTCCATCAGCTCGTCGACGTAGAGCCGGTAGCCACGATCGGTCGGCACGCGCCCAGCGCTGGTGTGCGGGTGCTCGAGCAGTCCGAGCTGCTCGAGGCGACCGAGTTCGTAGCGGACCGTGGATGCCGACGCATCGACGTGCCCCTCGTCGACGAGCAGCTTCGATCCCACGGGTCGACCGGTCGCGTGGTGGAGTTCCACCACGGCCTTGAGGATCCGTGCCTGTCGGTCGGTGAGCTGCATCGCACCTTGGATTGTGCCACGGTCGACGGCGACCGGATGGCACTGCGCGTCACTCCGGGACTATTCCCGCCATCTCCCGCCCCGCAGCGCGAAGGAAGTTCGAGTACGCGAGCTCGTCGGCAGTCGCTGGAAACGGCCCGTTGACCGCCATCGGATCGAGGATTCCGTACGTTCCCGAGGACGAATCCCACGCGCCGACTGCGATTGCGTGGTCGCCGGGCCAGTGATCGATTCCCAGCGCTGCGGATCTCGCATGGTAGCTGCGCTCGGACCACGTTCCGGGACCTCGTGGCGCGTGGTCCATCCGCACGGTCAGGATCGCAGGCCGCCCGTCACGAACCACGTCGAGGACGTCGTTGATCCCGTGCACGACTCGAGCGTCGACTCCCAGCTGTCGCAGGAGGTCGCGCCCTTCGGCAAGGGTGACGCCGCGGCCGTGCTCGAGCTTGCCGGTCGCGAGCAGTCGCGCAGCCTCGATCGAGTCGACGATCCCTCCGGGTGTCGACGGGCGAGCCCCGTGTCCACGCAACCACGCGACCATCAGCGACGATGCGACCAGGCAGTCGGCATTGCGACTGGCGGCGGCGGGGCCGAACGGGTTGTAGGGGCCGCGGACCTGCGAGATGAACGCGTCGTCGAGCAACGCCTGCGCAGTGCCACCGAAGTGGCGTATCGATTCGTCGATCCCCGACACCATGCTCCCCTGTCCCGAAACACCGGGCCCTCGCCTGCATGTCGGGGAGTCGCGTGCGCTCGTTTCGCGTCACGGGTCGAGCAGCAGCGCGCCGACCGATCCCTGGAGCATCCTGCCGCGCCGGTTGATGCGCAGCTCGAGGTCGCCCCGCAGCACGCCGTCGTGATCGGCGACGGGCACCGCTTCACCCAGCCCGAGCTCCACGATGCGCTCCACCCCGGCCGCGTCGACGATCCCGTCTGCGACGTCGGCCGCGACCACCCGCACCGGCTCGTCGAGGCGGAGCGCGAGCATCACGCGCTCGCTGCGCACGCCACGCTCGTCGACGTGCTCGATCCGTGCGGGTGGCAGCTCGCCCCGCTCGACCGCATCGAGCCAGCGGGGCACGTTCGGCAGGTTGGTGCGCCGCACTGCTCCGCCGGCCGCGTCGTCGTCGGCACGCATCCCCACGCCGCCCACGCCGACCGCGATCCATCCCGCTGCGCGCCAGTACGCGAGGTTGTGCCGGCATCGCTCATCGCGCTCGCGCGCGAAGTTGGCGGTCTCGTACCACCACCATCCGGCGTCCTGAAGGTGGTCGACGACAAGGTCGTAGAGGTCGTCGCTCGCCTCCCCCACGATCGCGTCCTTGTCGGTGCCGTGGGCGTGTGCGAGTCGGGTGCCGGGCTTGAACTCGAGCTCGTACGCGCTCAGGTGGTCGGGTTCGAGCGCGAGCGCCGCGTCGAGGTCGGCGGCGACCGATTCGGGCGACTGGCCCGGCACGCCCCAGATCAGGTCGAGCGAGAGGCGGTCGACTCCCGCATCGCGCAGCTCGCTCACGGCAGTACGCACCACCTCGGGCGATGCGCGCCGCTCGAGCGTCGCGAGCACCGCCGGATCGAACGACTGCGCGCCGAGCGACACGCGGGTTGTCGCGCCGCCCGCGAGCTGCGTCGCGAGCGCGTCGGTGACCGTCTCGGGATTGCACTCGATCGTGACCTCTGCGCCCGGCGCGACGACCGAGCCGAGCCACTGCTGCAGTGCGTCCATTGCCGACGGTTCGAGCAGCGTGGGCGTGCCGCCCCCGACGAACACCGTGTCGAAGCCGCCGCGCGGTGCGCCGCCCTGCAGCTCGAGCTCGCGAGCGAGCGCGGCGACGTAGCGCGCATGGATCTCCGGGCTTCGGCTCGTGGTGACGAAGTCGCAGTAGCCGCAGCGGTGCGCGCAGAACGGGACGTGCACGTAGAGGCTGCGGGGCGGGTCGTCGATCACCTCGTGCACGTTATCCGGAATCAGGCGACGATGCCCGCGTTCACGCGGTCGTCGGCACCTGCGCGTGCACCGGGACGAACGGGCGATGCTCGACCGGCTCGCCGCGACGCACGATGATCGCCTCGCTCTCCGGCACCTCGATCCACAGGCCGGGAAGGTTGTCGGTAAAGGGCTCCGACGCGACGAAGCGCGCGTCGTCCGGTACCGGATCCTGCAGCCGCACGTCGGGGTAGAGCGAGCGGATCGTGTCGATGTCCTGCGAGTAGTAGAGCGAGCGCGACCGGTGGATGCTCGAGTAGCGCACGACCCAGAGCGTGTGGCCGTCGCTCACGGCGAACGTGCCCTGCACGGCGCAGTCGATGTCGCGCCCGACGGCCATCGACTCGATCATGCCGATCGTCCGCTCGAACGCGCCGATCGGGTCGTCGGCGAGGCCGTCCGACAGGGCCAGGTAGAAGAGCAGCTCGGTGTCGGTCGATCCGGCGATCGAGTCGAAGAGCTCCGGTGCGACGCACAGCAGCAGGTCACGGTGCATGCCCTCGTGCATCGCGATGCTGCCGTTGTGCTGGAACAGCCAGTTGTCGTGCGCGAACGGGTGGCAGTTGGTCTGCTGGACCGGCGAGCCGGTGGTGGCGCGCACGTGCGCGAATGCCAGGTGCGAGTCGATGTGGGTTGCCAGGTCGAGCAGGTTCTGGTCGTTCCATGCAGGCGAGACGCTGCGGTAGCGGCCGGGCGCGGCACGCCCCGATGCGTACCAGCCGAGGCCGAACCCGTCGCCGTTGGTGGCTTCGGCGCCCTCGTAGGAGTCGAGCGACTGCTGCACGAGCGAATGCTTCGGCTCGAACAGGATCCTCGCGAGGTTGAGCGGTGATCCGGAGTAGGCGATCCAGCGGCACATGAGGGGCTCCCGGCGACGGTTCTGGGGGTCGCCCCCACCCTGCCCGTGCGTCGAAGCCGCAAACGCCTTGGTCTCAGCCGCCGGATGTCAGGCGCTCGAGCCGCCCGAGCGGGATGTCGACCCAGTCGGGTCGACTGCCGAGCTCGTACGAGGTCTCGTACAGCGCGTTGGCGAGCTCGGCCTCGCGAAGCTCGGGCGCGAGCTCGGTCCGTGCGTGGCGGAATCCCTGCCCGGAGGTCGCGTCGAGCCAGCCGTCGAGGAACGACTGCTTGGCCTGCGCGGCCCAGCGGTCGGCGACCGGTCGCAGCTGCGCCGCGAC
>JAGQUL010000286.1:0-4020 GCA_020438525.1 Thermoleophilia bacterium
CCGCCACGCCCCGCCACGCCCCGCCTAACTCCCCGGCTGACTGCGTGACACCAGCGTCCCATAGGGGTACTCGTGCGACGCAGTCGCGCGACCTGTGGGGAGCGTGTCGCACCAGTACACCAGGAGGAAGCTGGTGTCACGCAGTCGACGCGGGACGGGATGGGCAGGTGGGGAGTCGCGGGCGGCGAACTGAAGGTGCATGCCTGCTGCTGCGCCGAAGCTCGATGGACGCGAGACGACGACGATCTCGTTCGACGACGGACGGACGGCGCAGCTGGTGCGGTCCGACGCGATCGCGCTGCTGCAGTCGCTGCCCGACGCGTCGGTGGACCTGCTCGTCACGGACCCCGCCTACAACGGAATGAACCAGCACCTGCAGCTGGGCAAGGGACGGATCGTCGGCAAGTACAAGTCTCGGGGTGACGGCGAGCGCTGGTTCGACGAGTTCGACGACAGCCCCGGCAACTACGCGCTGTTCTGCAGCGAGGTCGCCCGCGTGCTCGGCCCGGACCGCGCCGCGTTCCTGATGTTCGATGCCTACTCGATGCTCACGCTCGGGCCGGTCGTGCGCGAGCACTTCCAGGTCAAGAACGTGCTCACGTGGGACAAGGTCGCAATGGGGATGGGGCACCACTTCCGTCGCCAGAGCGAGTTCATGCTCTACGTCACCACCGGCAAGGCCAAGCTCGTGCGACGCGACGTGCCCGACGTGTGGCGCATCCGCCGCGTGCATCGCGGCATGTACCCCACCCAGAAGCCGATCGAGCTGTTCGAGGCGATGGTCGCCGCGAGCATCGGCGAACGTGCCTCGTCGGACGTGGTCGTGTGCGACCCGTTCCTCGGATCCGGCTCTGCGGCGGTGGCGGCGCTGCGTCAGGGCTGCTCGTTCGTGGGCGGCGACGTGGCCGAGGCCTCGATCGCTGCTGCCAGCTCGCGCCTCGACGCGCTCCGCTCCTGCGCCGTCGACCCGCTCCAGCCGAAGGAGCTCGTCGACCCGGCGCTGCAGAAGCCGTTCTGGCTCGGCACGCGCGTCGATTGACGCAGCTTTTCCCTGCTTGCTGAAACGAATCGGTGCTGGTTCTCGAAGAACGGACGAGAGAAGGACCGGTCTCGCACCGGTGGGGTTCTCGGACGGCCGCGCAGGAGGCGCAGGGGAGACAGCCGTCCACGCACATCATGGATGACCGTGCTTCGGGCTCGCGCGCAGCGTGCCCCGGGGGAACGTCGCCGCGCAGCGGGGCCCGAGTACTGGGGACCACGCTCCGTGTCGTTGCTCAACGACATATCGGCAGTAGTCGGCAACCGTACCGCCACCGGTGGGACGGGTGGCCAGCCGACGCTCGGAACCGGGCAGCAGCCCGGCGCGCCGAGCGCTGCCCAGCAGGTGACGTCCCGCTTCGGTGGTGCGTTCCAGTCGACCTTCCAGAGCACGCTCGCGACCGTCTACGAGCGCGGCGCGGCAGGCGAGTTCGACGACCGCACGCTCGCGCTCGAGGAGCAGGCCGCACTGCAGCGCCTGCGGATCGCGCAGCAGGCCGCGGGCGTGAAGCCGATCGGCACGGGCGGGGTGCCCGGGACGAGCGACGGCACGAGCGACGGCACGAGCGACGGCGTCGGCGGCGAGGCCGGCGCGGACGCGGCGCCCGAGGCAGAAGGATCGACGCCCACCGGCACGGTCAGCGGCGGCGGAGGCACCACCACGGCAATGGTGGCAGTCGCCGAGCAGCGCCAGCTGTACGCGGTCCGCGTCCGACAGAGCGAGGCTCGGCTCACCAACATCTCCGCGTCGCTCAAGCGGGATTTCCCGAAGGCGGCGCAGCTCGTGTCGGCATCCACCGGCACCTGGGATCCGGCGACCTTCGTGCCGAAGAGCAAGGACGAGGCCGAGGCGTTCGCGCAGCGACTCGTGATCGACGCGACCGAGGCGGCCGCGCGACTCGAGATCCTCAAGACGCAGCTCGATGCGGCGAAGTTCGAGCAGGCCCAGGGCGGCGGCGCCCAGGTCGACAAGCTCGTGGCCGACCTGTCGTCGGCCTACGATCGCCAGAAGTCGTACGTCGACAAGCTCGCCACGATCGTCGACCGCCAGAGCGGCGGCATGATGACCGAGGCCGGCGTCGACGCCATGGCGGGCAACACGATGCGCAGCGCCGACGACCTGCCGGTCGACGAGATCGTCGCAGCGCTTCGCCAGGAAGGCTTCAGCGAGGCGCAGATCAAGCGCGTCGTGGGTGCAGGCGAGGTCGCGGTCGAGCAGGAGAAGTCACCCGACGGCAGCGCTCGCCTCAAGAAGATGGTCACGCAGATGGTCGCGTTCAGCGAGCAGCTGCGCCAGTCGCGTGAATCCGATCGCAAGCGCTGGGCCGAGGAAGACCGCCGGCACGAAGAGAAGCGGCTCGAGAACAAGCGCATCGAGACCAAGCGCCAGGAGCAGGAGCAGCTCGACCAGTCGGCCGAGCAGCGTCGGACCGAGCAGGTGCTGAACGAGCAGGCCGCCGCCAGCCGCAACGCGCAGCAGGAGGCCGACTTCCGCGCGTGGATCGAACGGCTCGCGGCACAGCATCGCCAGCAGAAGCACGCGGGCTGATCCCTGCAGCACGTTGGTGCTAGCGTGCACCGCATGACGACTTCCACACACCTCACCACGCGCACGCTCGGCACTCGCGACGGCGGCTTGCAGGTCTCCGAGCAGGGACTCGGCTGCATGGGCATGAGCGAGTTCTACGGCCAGGCCGACGACACCGAATCGCTCGCCACCATCGAGCGCGCGATTGAGCTCGGGGTCACCTTCTTCGACACCGCCGACATGTACGGCCCGTTCGTGAACGAGCAGCTCGTCGGGCGCGCGCTCGCAGCGCACCGCGACTCGGTCGTGATCGCCACCAAGTTCGCGAACGTGCGCGGCGAGAACGGCGAGCGGCTCGGCATCCGCGGCGACGCCGAGTACGTGCGCCAGGCCTGTGATGCGTCGCTCAAGCGCCTCGGCGTCGACCACATCGACCTCTACTACCAGCACCGCGTCGATCCGAACGTGGAGATCGAGGAGACGGTCGGCGCGATGGCCGAGCTCGTGCAGGCAGGCAAGGTGCGTCATCTCGGTCTGAGCGAGGCGGGTCCCGACACGATCCGTCGCGCGCACGCCGTGCACCCGATCACCGCGCTGCAGAGCGAGTACTCGCTCTTCGAGCGTGGCATCGAGCGCGAGATCATCCCGCTGCTTCGCGAGCTCGGGATCGGGTTCGTGCCGTACTCGCCGCTCGGTCGCGGGATGCTCACCGGCAAGCTCCCGCGCCCGGAGGAGCTCGACGCGACGACCGACATTCGCGCGGGGCACGCCTACTTCCCCAGGTTCACGGCCGAGAACTACGACGCGAACCTCGCTCCGGTCGAGCAGCTCCAGGCGATCGCCGCGCAGCTGCAGGTCGAGCCGGCACAGCTCGCGCTTGCCTGGGTGCTCGCGCAGGGCGACGACATCGCACCGATTCCCGGAACCAAGCGCCGCAGGTGGCTCGAGCAGAACGTCGCCGCCAGCTCGATCGTGCTCGACGACGACACGCTGGCCGCGCTCGACGCCGCGTTTCCCGTCGGTGTGGCCGCCGGCGACCGATATGCCGACATGAGCACCGTCGAACGCTGATCGCAGCGCGGTTCCGGCTGCGTCGCCATGCCTGAACATCCATCGGAATTCCGCCGGAAATCCGAAGCCTGTCCAGCCTGTTTCCAAACCCGCGCCGAAACGGTTTGCAGGATTTGACGGCAGGGGTATGGTGCCAACACGGACCCGATTTCGGGAGCTTTCCCGGACCGTGTTCGAGGTACCTGCCGTTTCGGCTCACGTCGACGGCGGTAGGTGCCGTTTCAGTTACCGGGGCTGCCACGAGGGCAGACCCACACCCGAAGGATCTCGGGGGAGGGAGGAACCGTGTTCGAACGCTTCACAGAGCGAGCACGGCAGGTGGTCGTCCTGGCACAGGACGAGGCGCGTGCGCTCAAGCACAACTACATCGGCACCGAGCACAT
>JAGQUL010000286.1:4251-4527 GCA_020438525.1 Thermoleophilia bacterium
GTCCGCGAGAACGAGGGCGTCGCGGCACGGATCCTCCTCGACTTCGATGCCGACGCCGAGAAGATCCGCAACGAGATCATCCGCATGCTCAGCGGTCCCGGCCGCCAGCAGCGCGGCAGCGGCGGCAGCGGCGAGGCGACCTCGAGCGGCAAGTCCGGCAAGGGTGGCAGCTCGAAGCTGCTCGACCAGTTCGGGCGCAACCTCACCAAGCTCGCCGCCGACGGCAAGCTCGATCCCGTGGTCGGTCGCCAGCAGGAGATCGAGCGCGTCATGCAG
>JAGQUL010000287.1 GCA_020438525.1 Thermoleophilia bacterium
GTCGGCTCGTCGGCGATCAGCAGCGGCGGCTTGTTGATGAATGCTCGCGCGATCGACACGCGCTGCTGCTCGCCACCGGACAGCTCGTCGGGGTAGCGATCCACCTTCTCGCTCAGCCCGACCAGGTGGATGATCTGCGGCACGCGGCGACGAATCTCGGTCTTCGAGGCGCCGGTGACCTGCATGGCGTACGCGATGTTCTCGAACACCGTGCGGTTCGGCAGCAGCTTGAAGTCCTGGAACACGCAGCCGATGTTGCGGCGCAGCAGCGGCACCTTGGAGCGCTTGAGCGTCGCGAGCGAACGACCGCCGACCATGATCTTGCCGCTATCGGGATCAAGCTCCTTGAGCATCAGGCGGATGAACGTCGACTTGCCGGAGCCGGAGTGGCCCACGACGAACACGAACTCGCCCTTGTCGATCCGCAGCGACACATCGTCCATGCCGACCGATGTGTGATCGCTCTCCTCGTAGCGCTTGCAGACACGGTCGAACACGACCATGGAGCTGCCGGGCGGCTTGAGGCCGACCTGGTGCATCTGCTGCGTTGCGGGATCCGCGGTCGGAATCCGCATGGATCCCGTATCCGAAGGCCGTGGGGTGTCGCTCATGACAGGCATGGTCGCAGATCCTGCGCAATCCCGACGGATTTGGCGAGCCCATGGGCCATGCGCTGGTCGAGGCCGGTCGCGCGGGTGGCCTCCACCGGTCACGCCTTGTCGGTGCCCGAGCGGATGCTGCGCAGCATCCTGCGCCATCGGCTCGCGGGGTGGTCCTGGTCCCAGAGCACGACGTCGACGAGCGCTCCGACCAGCACGATCAACGCGGTGTACTGCAGGTACAGCAGGAACACGATCACGCCGGCCACCGATCCCCACTTCGCATCGAAGTTGCCGATGTTGCCGACGTACCACGAGAACAGCAGCGAGAAGCCGACCCAGCCGAGCGTCGCGAGAATCGTCCCGGGGGTCGCGAATCCTCCACAGCGACGGTGCGCCGGCGCAAACCGGTATGCGGCTGCGATGCCGAGCCATGCGATCGCCACGAGCAGCGGCCAGCGGATGGCGGACCATGCATCCTGCGCGCCGGCGATGCCCAGGACTCCGAACACGGTCTGCGCCGCGGTGTCGCCGAGAACCATCACCGCGACGGTCACCCCGATCGTCATGATTGCACCGATCGCGAGCAGGATCGAGACGAGCACCTTGACCGGGAACGAGCGGGCATCCTCGACCCGGTGCACCACGTTGAGCGCCTCCATCATGCGTCGCATCGCGCCGCTCGCACCCCAGAGCGCGACGAGCGTGCTGACCAGCACCCCGATGCCGAATGCACCCTGCTGGTTCGTGGTCGCCACGGCCTGCAGCTGGTCGTCGATCAGCCGCACCGCGTCGGCGGGCAGCGCGCCGCCAAGCTGCGCCACGGCCCGCGTCACGAGATCCTGCGCGTTGAACAGCCCCAGCAGGAACACGAGCAGCGCCAGCGTCGGCACGAGCGCGAACACTGCCCCGTAGGCAAGGCTCGCCGCGAACGTGGTGAGGTGCAGCTCGCCGATCCGGGACGCGACGGTGCGAATCACCCCGGTATCTGCCAGCTCGACGACGTCCCTGGACCGCGCACGACCGGTGACGGTCATCAGCCGAGCGCCCCCACGAGCAGCTGCACGATGGCCGCTATCACGATCACGTACACGGTGAGTGCGGCGAATCCGAGCGAACCGTAGACGATCGCTTTCCTGCGCGCGGGCGCGACCACGTGCTCGTCGAGCTCCGCCTTCGCGCGATCGACGGTTGCGCTTCGAATCGCGCTCGATCCGGCGGCGACCGCGGCGGCGGTTCCCGTGGCGGCCGACGAGCCTCCGTCGACGACCTTCATCATGCCTGCGTCGATCGCCTTCGACCCGGCGCGGACTGCGCCGACCACACGCGAGTCCCGCGCGGCCTCGGTGGATTCGAGATCTTCGTCGCGTCGAGCGACCATGTGCGCGGTCACTGCCACGCCCGCTGCCGCGGCGATCGCGATCACGGTGACCGGAACCCACGTGCGCGCGTGCGAGCGCCGGTGCACCGGTGGCCAGCCGCGCTCGAGCTCCCAGTCGGAGAAGTCCAGCCGGTCGCGGGTCTGCGCGGCCAGTCGTCGAACATCGCGCCCGAGCCCCTCGCCGAATCCGGCGCGTGACTGCTCCGCCTTCTCGTGCGCCGCCCACGCGGTGGCGAGCTGCCGCACGACGTCGAGTGCTGCGAGTGCTGCAACGGCCTTGGTCTTCGTGCTGACCGGCATGTGGTCGGGCTCCTTTCGACGTGCGTTCGAGTGATGCTGCGTCACTCCATCCATGCCCGATCACGCGCTGGCTACTCGTCGAATCCTCGGCGATCCGCCGCCTGATCGCTGGTGGCCAAGATCTCGCCCGATGCGGCCAGCACAGGCTGCGGCCGGTATGCGTCGGTGATCGAACCATGGGAGGGTCGTCGCCTCGCACGCAGGGACGCGTGCTGGCACCGACATCACGACGACAGGGACGACCGCGCATGACCGCCATCCACCCCACCGCAGCGACCAATGCACTGCTGGTGAAGCTCTCCGCCCGCCCGGACTTCTCGACGATCGCGCAGATGCCGCGCGGCGCCGAGCGCAAGACCGCTGCATGGAACGCGATCGTCGCGACGGCGGCCGAGTCGCAGAAGCCGTTCGTCGAGGTCGCCGAGCAGCTCAAGGCGTCCGGCGCGATCTCCGGGTACGAGCTGCTGTCGTCGCCGAACATGCTCGTGGTGACCCCCACGAGCTCGTCGCAGACCAAGGAGGTCGCTTCGACGTTCCAGGCGATGGAGGGCGTGAAGGCGATCTACTCGAACTCGAACGGAAAGCGCCTGCAGGGCACCGAGCTGCCCAAGCTCGCACCGGGCGAGGAGCCGATGGGCCTCGACGTGCTCGACGAACCCACCCAGCTCGTGGACGCGCCGACCGAGCGCCCGTACGGCATCGACCTGATCGGAGCGCCCGCCGCATGGGCGCAGGGCGCCGACGGGCACGGTCTCGTGTTCGGCAGCATCGACACCGGTGCCGACGTGACGCACGAGGCGATCGCCGGGCACTACCGCGGCCGCAACGCCGACGGCACGCTCGACAACGACTACAACTGGTTCGACCCGACCGGCAAGCTCACGTCGCCGAAGGATTCACACGGTCACGGCACGCACACGATCGGCACGGTCACGGGCGAGGGCATCGGCGTGGCGCCCAAGGCGAAGTTCATCTCGGCCGCCGGCCTGTCGGGCAACGTCGACGGCACGCTCAAGTCGCTGCAGTGGATGCTCGCCCCGACCAAGCAGGACGGCAGCGCACCGCGCCCCGACCTGGCGCCGGATGTGGTCGGCATGTCGTGGTGGACCGGATCACCGACCGAGGACCTGTTCGAGGAGAACCTGCAGGACCTCCGAGCGGCGGGAATCGTGCCGGTGAAGAGCGCCGGCAACAACGGACCCGGTGCGAGCACGATCTCGTCCCCGGGCCAGTACCCCGAGATCATCTCGACGGCCGCCGTCGACAAGAACGGCAACGTCGCGCGCTTCAGCTCGCGCGGACCGGCGATGTTCCCGCCCGGCTCGACGACGCCCAAGCCCGACTTTGCCGCACCCGGCGTGGACGTGGTGTCGAGCGTGCCCGGCAACCGCTACGGCAAGATGAGCGGCACGTCGATGGCGCAGCCGCACATGAGCGCCGCGGTGCTTGACATCCTCAGCGCATACCCGCAGCTCAACGACGCACAGCTGCGCCAGGTGCTCACGGCGGGCGCGATCGACAAGGGCGCGCCCGGCTTCGATGCCGAGTACGGCGCCGGTCTGATCAACCTGCCGGCGGCGCTCGCCGCGGCGGAGCAGCTCACGCTCGGCGCACCACGCGGCGGCGGTCGCCCGGCCCCCGGCCCGGCCGCTGCTGCCTGACCACCCGGCGAACATCGCCATTCGATCGAGGGCCGCGGGCGACCGCGGCCCTCGTCGACTCAATCGGCAAGCTCGTGATCCTCGACGCGCCGATTCACGCCGCCCTGCGCCTTGTGCAGCAGGAACGAGCGGATGAAGTCGTCGAGGTCACCGTCGAGCAC
>JAGQUL010000288.1 GCA_020438525.1 Thermoleophilia bacterium
CAAGACAAGCTGTACTTGGGCAATCTCGACGCCGGCCGCGACTGGGGTCACGCGAAGGACTACGTCGAGGGTATGTGGCTGATGTTGCAGCAGGACACACCTGACGACTTCGTCCTCGCCACAGGTGAGATGTATACGGTTCGTGATTTCGTCCAGAAGGTATTCGGCCGGCTGGATCTCGATTGGACCAAGTATGTCGAGATCGATCCACGCTACTACCGGCCCGCAGAAGTGGAGGCTCTTCAGGGGGATTCCAGCAAGGCGCGTCGCGTCTTGGGATGGGAGCCGAAGATCGACGTCGACGAGTTGGTGCGGCTCATGGTCGACAATGATCTTGAGCTCGCGCGCCAGGAGCACACCCTCCGCGAAGCAGGGCACACCATTGCTCCGCGCGCTGGTGCAGGTGCATGATGGAACGCGAGTCCAAGATCTATGTAGCGGGGCATCGTGGGCTTGTCGGCTCAGCGCTGGTTCGTCGACTCGAAAGCAGTGGTTACCAAAATCTCGTGCTGCGAAGTCGACAGGAGCTCGATCTTCTTGATGCGGCCAACGTTCGAGCGTTCTTCGTGCAGGAGCGTCCCGACTACGTGTTTCTCGCAGCTGCGCGGGTGGGTGGTATCGCCGCGAACGTCGCATCACCCGTTGAGTTCCTTCGGGACAACTTGACGATTCAGAACAACGTTCTGTCTTCAGCGCACGATGCCGGTGTCACGAAGTTGATGTTCCTTGGAAGCTCGTGCATATACCCGCGTGAGTGTGCGCAGCCGATGCGCGAGGACTACTTGATGACCGGGCCGGTGGAGCCGACGAACGAGGGCTATGCGCTCGCGAAAATCGCTGGCCTGAAGCTTGCCGCTGCGTATCGTTCCCAGTACGGCGATGACTTTGTCAGCGTGATGCCGTCGAACTTGTATGGACCGGGTGACAACTTCGATCCGGAAAAGAGCCACGTCGTCCCCGGCATGATTCGCCGTCTGCACGAGGCGAAGCTGAGCGGTGCGGATCACGTCGAGCTGTGGGGAACTGGAACGCCCCGTCGCGAACTGCTCTACGTCGACGATCTCGCCGACGCCTGTGTGTACCTCATGAACGAGTGGTCCTCCGACGAGTTCGTCAACATCGGTACGGGAGAAGACGTGACGATCGCCGAGCTGGCCCGAAGCGTCGCGGATGTCGTGGGGTACCAAGGCGAGCTTCGATTCGATCCGTCCCGACCGGACGGCATGCCACGCAAAGTCGTGGACATCGAACGACTGGCGAAAACCGGTTGGTCGGCAAGCACCTCGCTTAGTACCGGACTGGCGACGACCTACCGTTGGTTCCTTGAGAACGTGGTCGCAGATGAAGTGGCCACCGACCTGAAAGCACACGCATGACGACCACCGCATCCGAGACTCGGTACGCGCTCTCGCAGAGCTCCTGGGACGACAAGGAAATCGACGCGCTCCAACGCGTCATTGATAGTGGTCAGTACACCATGGCCTCCGAGACACAGGCCTATGAACGCACCTTCGCGGAATACCTCCAAGTACCGCATTGCGTGGCGGTGAATTCGGGTTCGACGGCGAACCTTCTCATGGTCGCCGCGTTGATGTACCGCAAGGAGCGGCCGCTGCAGCGCGGCGACGAAGTAATCGTTCCCGCGGTCTCCTGGCCGACCACTTACTATCCACTCGATCAATACGGTCTGCATCTCAAGTTCGTGGATGTGGATGCGGAGACGCTCAATTACAACCTCGACGAGCTGGAAGCCGCCATCACTGACCGAACCCGGCTGGTGATGGTCGTCAACCTGCTCGGCAATCCCAACGACTTCACCCGCATCCGCGAGATCTGCGACGCCCGCGGCATCGAATTCATCGAAGATAACTGCGAATCACTCGGAGCCAGGTTCGAGGGGCGGCAGTGCGGTACGCACGGGATCATGGGGAGCTTCAGCGGCTTCTTCTCGCACCATATCTCCACCATGGAAGGAGGCGTGATCTGCACGGCAGACGAGGAGCTGTATCACATCCTGC
>JAGQUL010000289.1 GCA_020438525.1 Thermoleophilia bacterium
TGGAGCACCGGCCCGAGGAGCCGCGAGCCCGGATGCCGAAGGACATGTCGCCGAACGAGATCGCGGACCGGATCGTGGCGAAGCTGCTGCAGGGCAGCGGCCCGATCCTGCTCTGCGTGCCCGGCACGCTGGGCGGCGCATACGAGTCGTCGATGCTCGCGATCGCACGCGAGTTCGTGCATCAGGCACAGGGCCCCGTGTCGGTCGCGTCGATCCCGTACCCCAACGGCGTGCTCGACGTGGCTACACGCTACTTCGGGATCGGCACCGAGGAAGCGAAGAACGTGCTCGCGCTCGTGCTGCAGCGACTCGTCGCGGCGGCGCCGGGCCGGCCGATCCTGCTCACCGGCGAGAGCCAGGGTGCGTGGCTGATCTCCGACACCCTGCGCGACGACCCGAAGCTCGCCGCCGCGGTGACGCGGGTCGCGATCTTCGCCAAGCCCGGGTTCGTGCACATGCCGACCGCGATCGGCAGCGCCCGCCTGGGCGCGAGCCTGCTGCCTGCGACCGTCGCGAACGGCTCGAGCGTGATCGAGTACCGGCACACCGACGACATCGTGCCGAGCCTCTTCTCGCGGCTGCGGCCGGGCGTGTTCACCCCGTACCTCGACTCGCTGCTGCACGGCCGTGGCCTCGAGTACCCGCCGCACCACTACGACTGGCACGGCGAGGAGGCAGCGCGGTTCCTGCTCACGGGCGCAGCACCCACCTCGCCGCTGGTGCACAGGTCGTCGTCACACCCGATGCACGCAGACCACATCTAGGTCGGCGGACGACGAAGCCCCGCCGCGAGCGAGCCGGGCGGGGCTTCATGGAGTGATCTCGCAGGCTGCGGCGATCAGCGATCTGCGACCGCTGCCTCGAGCCGCTCGAGCTGCGCGAGCACGGCGGGCGGGAGGTGGTCGATCGCCTCGAGGTGTGCGCGCACCTGCGGCAGCTCCTGCGCCACGGCGTCGAGGTCGACGGTGAGCAGCTGCTCGAGCACGGCCGGGTCGAGGTCGAGGCCACTCGTGTCGAGGTCGCTCGGGTTCGGCAGCAGGCCGATCGGGGTCTCGACCGCGTCCACCGCGTTCTCGGTGCGGCGCACGATCCAGTCGAGCACGCGCGAGTTGTCGCCGAAGCCCGGCCACATGAAGCGACCCTGGTCGTCCTTGCGGAACCAGTTGACGTAGAAGATCCGCGGCAGCGTGACGCCCTCGCGATCGGCCATCGACAGCCAGTGCGCGAAGTAGTCGGCGACGTGGTAGCCGGTGAACGGCAGCATCGCGAACGGGTCGAAGCGCAGGCTGCCCACGGCACCCTCGGCGGCGGCGGTCTGCTCGCTGCTCATGGTGGCGCCGAGGAACACGCCGTGCTCCCAGCCGAGCGACTCGCGCACGAGCGGCACCACGCTGGCGCGGCGGCCGCCCATGATGATCGCGTCGATCACGACGCCTGCGGGATCCTCCCACGAGTCGGCGATCGACGGGCACTGGGCCGCTGCGACCGCGAAGCGGGAGTTGGGGTGTGCGGCGAGCTCGCCGGAGCCCGGGGTCCACTCGTTGCCGTGCCAGTCGATGGCGTGGGCGGGAGCGTCCTCGGTCATGCCTTCCCACCACACGTCGCCGTCGACGTAGGCGGTGTTGGTGAACACGGTGTCGTGCGAGATCGTGCGCATCGCGGTGGCGTTGGTGTGCCAGCCGGTGCCGGGCGCAACTCCGAAGAAGCCGGCCTCGGGGTTGATCGCGCGGAGCTTGCCCTGGTCGTCGAACTTCATCCAGGCGATGTCGTCGCC
>JAGQUL010000035.1 GCA_020438525.1 Thermoleophilia bacterium
AAGAGCGGCGAGGGCTTCTACACCTACTGACACGCGCGAGCTTCGCCGCGGTGCGGCGCTTCGTGGCGATCCCGTGACTATTTCGTCACGAACTCGGCACGAACTGCGCGCAACGTGTCACACCTGCTGCTCCAGCATTACCTCCAGGCACTCGTCCGGCTCGTCACACGGCGGCCGGGCACGACCATCGGAGGATGAACATGCGAAGCGCAGGCAAGGCAGGAGCGATCCACGGACGCGATCGGGGCCGACTAGCCGGTCGCCGCGAACGCGGACAGTCGACCGTCGAGTACGTCGGTCTTGCGGTGGCGGTCGCCGTGCTGCTCGTTGCAGTCGGTGGCGGCATGGGCGGACACGGCGAGAAGCTCGGCGGCGCGGTGGCGAAGCGACTGCAGGAGGCGATCGGCGCGTCGAAGTAGGCAGCGTCGGTCACGTCCGGCCAGATGCACGGAGGGGGAGCCGGGTGGCTCCCCCTCCGCGGGATGGGAATGGGTTCGGTGGTATCGATCCGCTTCGACGGTGGGGCGTCTGCTCCTGCCGCGGATCGAGCAACCGATCTCAGGAACCGGATTCCGGCGACCATCCGGCGCGGGTCTCGTTGCGGACCTCGGCCTCGTCGTGAGAGACGGTCACCACGATCGGCGACGGCTTGAGCTCGCGCATCTGCCGCTGGAAGCGATCGAGCGTGTCCTCCATCGCGTTCTCCACGTCGCGCAGCTGGCCGAGCCGGTTCTCGATCCCGGCAAGCCGGCGCGAGTTCTCCTCGGCCTGCTCGAACAGGGATGCCATCGCTCCCGCGAGCGCCTCCCAGCCGGTGGTCACGGTGTCGACCACCACGTCGAGGTCCTCGGCGCGGCGTGCGCGATCCTCGTCGAGCGTCGACGCGAGCGACTGCAGGCGGTCGAGCGCCGCCCGGTCTGCCTCGACCAGACTGGTGAGCGCCTGCTGCTGCTCGCGCTGTCCACTCTGCAGCTGCTCGGTGACCGCGCGGTGCGTCGACTGCAGCTGGTCGGTCGTCGCCTGGTGCGTCGCCTTGAGCTGCGCGGCGACTTCGCGCTGGCCATCCTGCAGCTGCTCGGTGACCGTGCGCTCGATTCGCGAGAACCGCGACGGGAGCTCCTCGTCGAGCTTGCGGATCGTCTGCGATGGCGGCACGAGCTCGTCGCGAAGGTTCTGCTCGACCTGCTCAATCGCGCTGCGCAGCTGCGCCTCGAACGCGTCGAACTGGCTCTGCACGCCACGCTCGAAGCGAACGACGGTCTCGCCGAGCACGTCCACGTCGTGCTCGACACGGCCGACCGCGTCGGTCGTGCCCTGCGCCATGCGCGTCACGTTCGTGGCGATCGACTGCTCGAGCTGCGTGATGTCGTGCTGGACCGCGCCGTGGATGCTCGCGGTGGTGCGGTCAAGCTCCTCGCGCAGGTTGTCGTGCGTGGCCCGGACCGCCCGATCGACCTGCGCCGGCAGCTCGTCACGCAGCTGGCGGATGCCGTTGTTGGGCGATGCCATCGCCTGCTCGACCGACTTCTGGATTCCGTCGGCGAGCTTCGGCAGGTCCTGCTGCGTGGTTCGGGTGACCTCCGCGCTCAGGTTGCGGAGCGCCTGGTCGGTCGCGCCGAGCTCCTCGTGCAGCAGCCGCGCGAACTCGGTGCTCACGCCGCCCACGATCTGCGTCGGCATCCCGTCGGTGACCTGCTGCAGGTTGCGCAGCGCGGTGCGGGTGTGCGCCCAGAACTGCATCTCGTCCTCGCTCGGCAGCGATGCGAGTCGCTGCGACGGCTCGCGTCGCGGCGTTCGGGCGCCGCCGTCGGTCCAGCTCGAGTGCACGGGCTCCGGGCGGGTCTCCGGCTCGACCGGGCGCGGCTGCGGTGCCGGCTGCTCCGTCGAGCGGCGTGTCGTGGGCATCGGCGCGGCCGGGGTGGTGGTCGACGGCTCGTCCTCGTCCCAGACCGGGGTGAGGTCGGTCACGTCGGCACGAAGGGAGTCGCGCAGCGCTGCGCTCTGCGGGTCGGCGGCGGGCTCGTCGCCGAACACGTCGTAGTCGGTGCTGGCGGGCTCGTCGTCCTCGTAGGGCGCGACATCCTCCGGCACGTACAGGTCGCTCACCCCGGCGCTCGGCACGCTGTCATCGAGCGGCGCGAACGACACGTCGTCGCCACCGGTCTCGGCCCAACGGGTCTGCGGTTCGGTCCGCGCGGGGGCCGGGGTGGTCGGCACCGGTGCGGGCGGCGTGGGCTCGGGCGTCGCGTCCGCCTGCGGGGCGGGTGCGGGCTCGCTCGCACGCGTGGAAGCAGGCGTTCCGGTCGGGCGCAGCACCGCCACGTCGTCGTCGGCCGGCGCCGATGCGGGCGTCTGGGCAGGGTCGCCCACGCTCATTCGCAAGGCATTCAGCTTCTCTTCGAGCTGGCGCTCCGCCTGCCTGATCGCATCGTCGATCAGGTCGGACTGTGGCGTTTGTTCGTCAGCCATCGTGCACGCTTCCGGTCGGTTCGGGTGGTACCCCGTGGTTGTGGCCCGGCCCGGGTGTTCGCAAACCTTCACAAGACGCTTGCAGGATGTTCGGCAAGGAGACGCACCGCGCGGGTGTCGGGGCATGTGGATCGGCCGCACGGTCGATCAGATGTCCGCACCAAGCGCGATTCGGGGAGAATGCCCGTGCAACCGCTATCTGCACTGCACCGCATGGACCAGTCCGACCACCACTACGACTCGACCGAGGGCGCATTCGCGCACCTCGAGCACGGCCGCACCTGGCGGATGTCGCTCAACGGCGAGCTCGTCACCCCACGACTGGTGCGAGCCGACCGGATGTGGCTGCGGATGCGCGGCCTGCTCGGGCGCGGTGCGCTCGCGCCGAGCGAGGGCCTGTGGATCACGCCCTGCAACGCGATCCACATGTTCTTCATGCGCTTCGCGATCGACGCGGTCTTCATCGACGAGCACCTCCAGGTCGTGCGCGTCGCCGAGGACCTCAAGCCCTGGCGCATGGCACGCGGCGGCAAGTTCGCCCACTCGGTGCTCGAGCTGCCCCCCGGCAAGGCCGCGTTCTTCAACATCCGCGTCGGCGACAAGCTCACGATCACCGCCAACGGCTGACCCGGCACCGGCACGAAACCGCAGCAGCGGTTGGTGCCGGGGGCGAGGCACGCCGAACCCGTGCCGGGCGCATGCGGCAACCCTCGACCAGCAGTTGAGCCGTACGCGCGAAAGTGTGACGAACCCGTGCCAACTCTGTGCCGAAATTCCGCGCCCTGATGCGTATTCGACGGTCGTCGTCGACCTCGGGAAATGTGCCCCTGAGCAGCAGGAAACAGATCTGTACAGCGAACTTGTTCTCCGATCGAAAATCCCGCTCCGAGCTTGCAAAACATTCAATATGCTAGTTGCTTGATCTGTGTACTGGTCGACATCCTGAGCGCACACCAGTACCAGCATCACCACGCCGGAGCACACAACCGTGATGACCGATCCACGACCCGTCGTGCTCGTCGTCGACGACGAGCCGCACATCCTCAGCTTCCTCGCGCACAACCTCGCCGCCGACGGCTACCTCGTCCACACGGCGCCCACCCTGCGCCACGCCCGCTCCAAGCTCAATGCGCACAGCCCCGACCTCGCGATCCTCGACGTGGGCCTGCCCGACGGCGCCGGCTACGACCTGTGCTCGGAGATCCGCAACGCCGACCCGCTCTGCGTGCGCTTCAGCCCGGATCTCGCCGTGATCATGCTCACCGCGCGCAGCGAGGAGGTCGACCGCGTGCGCGGCTTCCAGCGCGGCGCCGACGACTACGTCGCCAAGCCGTTCCACTACCCCGAGCTGATCGCGCGCGTCGACGCGGTGCTGCGCCGCACCCTCTCGCGCCGCGCCGGCGACGTCGTGCAGGCGGCCGGCATCAACCTGGACCTCGGCACGCGCGAGGTGCTCGTGGAGGGCAAGCCCGTCGACCTGTCCACGAAGGAGTTCATGCTGCTCGCGGCGCTCGCGCGCGATCCGCGGCGCGTCTTTCGCAAGCAGGAGCTGCTCGAGGTCGTGTGGGGGTTCCGGTCGCCGGGCTCCACGCGCACGCTCGACTCGCATGCCAGCCGGCTCCGCCGCAAGCTGCGCGCCACCGCGACCGACCGCTCGTACATCACCAACGTGTGGGGAGTCGGGTACCGCCTCGTCGGCGTGGAGGATGCGTGAGCGCACCCGTTCGTTCGCCTCGCGAGCCTCGGCTGATCCGGGCGCTGCACGGCGCCGCGCTGCGCGTGCAGCTGCCGGTGCTGCTCGCGCTCGTGCCGCTGATCACCGCGCTCGCCGGGATCTGGATCGCCGGCGTCGTGGTCGACGTGGCGTTCGAGGATGCGCCGCGCGAGCTGCGCGCGCAGGTCGCGGCCGCCGTCCGGCTCGTGGTGCTGGTGATGGTGGGGGCGACGACGATCGCGACGCTCGCCGCGGCGGCGGTGCTTCGGGAGGTGATCCGCGCGTCGGTCACTCGGCTGCTCGGCGCGACGCGTGCGATCGCCGCCGGCGACCTCGACTACCGGATCGGCGCGCGACGCCGCGACGAGCTCGGGCGGCTCGCCGATGCGATCGACTCGACCGCCGAGCGCCTCCAGCGCCTCGAACACGCACGCCGCCACGTGCTCGCGTGCGTGTCGCACGAGCTGCGCACGCCGATCACGATCATCCAGGGGCACGCCTTCACGCTCGCGCGCCACGCCGAGGGGCTCGACGCGATCGCGCTCGATCGCCTCGAGCTCGTGCAGGCCGAGTCGATGCGACTCGCAACGCTCGTGGATGACCTCGTCGAGGCGTCGAGCATGCACGCGGGCGGCGTGCGGCTGCGGCTCGAGCGATGCGACCTCGCGGCGCTCGTCACGGAGCACGCCGCCCGGCTCGACCACGACGCCGACGCGCGCGAGCTCACG
>JAGQUL010000290.1:0-466 GCA_020438525.1 Thermoleophilia bacterium
AGTACTCGTGGCCCTCGGCGAGCTCCCAGCGGGTGTCGAGCTCCACGAGCGGGAGGCGGTTGGGCGTGTCGCCGTACACCTTGTTGGTGGAGGTGAAGATGAACACCGCGTCGGGCTTGTGGCGGCGCACGGCCTCGAGCATGGCGAGCGTGCCGCCGGCGTTCACGTCGAAGTCGGTGAACGGCTCGCGCGCGGCCCAGTCGTGGCTGGGCTGGGCGGCGCAGTGCACGACCACGGACAGGTCGCTGGCGTACTTCGCGACGAGCTTGTCGACCGCGTCGCGGTCGCGGATGTCGAGGTTCACGTGCGTGTAGGCGCCGCCGAGCTCGTCGACGAGCCGCTGCGCGTTCCAGGCGGTGGAGGCCTCGTCGCCGAAGAAGTAGGCGCGCATGTCGTTGTCGACCCCGACCACGTCGAGCCCGAGCGCGGCGAAGTGGCGCGCGGCTTCGGAGCCGATCAGCCCGCC
>JAGQUL010000290.1:550-1494 GCA_020438525.1 Thermoleophilia bacterium
CGCAGCATCCGCCACGCGCCGATCGCGACGATCAGGATCGGCAGGCCGGCGATCAGCCAGATCAGCGGCGAGCCGCCGTCGTCGTCGCCATCATTGCCGTCGTCCTTCTTCGCGGTGTCGTCGCTCGCTGCGACGCAGTTGTCGTCCGTCGCGTCGCTGTCGCACTCCTCGGCGCTCGGCGTGGCCTCGGCGTCCTCGACCTGCTTGGTCTTCTTCTTCTTGCGAAGCTCCTGGGTCTTCTTGACTGCCTCGGCCTTCTCGGTGGCGTCGATCACACCGTCCTGGTTCTCGTCCTTCGGCGCGACGGTGGGCGGCGCGTCGGGGTTGCTGAGGCGGCGCAGGGCGTCGTTGTAGGCATCGATCCAGCCGCCGTACTCGACGAGCTCGGCGGGCGCGGTGCGGTTGGCGGCGCGCAGCTCGGCGAGGGTGTAGTTGCCGTCGATGTACCCGTCGGCCGCGTCGCGATGGATCTGCGCGCTCGTGGCGGCGCTGGCGCCCTGCGCGGCGACGAGCAGCAGCAGGATGGCTGCGAGCAGGGCATAGGCGATGCGGCGGGTCATACGGGAGGATTTCCTTGCGTGCGGGAGTCTTGCAGTGTCTGCAGGCGCTCGATGCGACTGTTGATGCGGTCGGCGTACTCGGGATCGTCACCGAGCAGCGGCTGGGCGAGCAGCAGCCCGTCGAGCTGGTGCAACCATACCTGTTCGTTGGCGCGGAGTGCGTCGCGGGCGGCGGGCTTGTCGCCTTGCTGTTGCAGGGCAATTACCTGCACGTAGAGCGTTTCGAGCGAGGGCACGAGATCCATCGACTGCGCGGATAGTTCGGCGGCGCGACGGGGATTGCCGTCGTCGACCGCGTTGGCGGCCTGGTCGGCGAGCAGGGTGGCAAGCATCGGGGTGAGCGCCACGGTGGTGGCGGCGGCGAGCGCGACGAGCATGGTCACG
>JAGQUL010000290.1:1552-1870 GCA_020438525.1 Thermoleophilia bacterium
GGTTGCGGGGTCGGGTGGGCTGGTGAGCGCGATCGGGCCGGCGATCGCGAGCAGCATCACGAGCTGCGGGAGGCTGAGGGTCCAGTCGATGGTGGCCTGCACGAGGATCAGGGTGCTGATCGCGCCGGCGAGCGCGCGCTCGGTGGAGCGGCGGCCCTGGCGCAGCACGCGCAGGAGCAGGATCGAGCCGGCGGCGAGCAGCGTGATGCCGACGATGCCGGTCTCGATCAGCACCTCGAGCGGCATCGAGTGGACGTGGTCGAGGTTGGTGCCGTAGGCCTCGACGTGCAGCGCGCCGAACGCGCCGCCGCCCTGGCC
>JAGQUL010000291.1 GCA_020438525.1 Thermoleophilia bacterium
CGCCGAGCTCGTCGTCGGCGCGTGTTGTCTGTGTGCTGTACGTCCATCTGGGGACCTCCGGGAGTGATGTGGTTGATGGTGATCGACCAGCCGTACGCGTCTCGAACCAGAATGGTTTTGCACGCAACTATCCAGGCCTGTGCGAGCTTCCTCCGACATCTCCCGCAGCGGACAAGGTGGCCAATCGAGTGCGCCGCGTGGCCAACGTCGGGTTCCGGATACTCTGCGGAGTTCCCGAAGCGACACGATGTGGAGTACCGATCCATCGCGCCCACGGGAATGTGACGATCCTCGTGGACATGAATACGACACAGAGGTTTCTGGCAGCCATGTACATCGCCCCCGTCTTCCCCGAGTTCAAGTACGTGAAGATCCGTCGCACCGGCGGGATCCTCGGTGTCGACCAGTCGCTGCACGTGGGCAGCGACCTCGACGCGAAGGTGACGGATCGGCATCGCGGCGATCGCACGTTCGAGCTGGACGCGTTCACGTCGCAGGAGCTGATGAAGGCGCTGGCCGAGCTGGTCGAGCGCAACCCGGATCCGAGCACGCGGCAGGGCTGCGACCTGTTCCACTACGACATCGAGCTGGCGTACGACGGCAAGGTCTACCACTTCGATTCGGTGGACCTGGGCGCGGACGAGGCGCTTCACGGCGTGATGCTCGCCGCGAACCAGCTGATCGACAAGGATCCGAACCCCGTGCATATCATGCAGCTGCACGTCGATGCCTGACACGAAAGGACGTGACGTCATGCAGGTTGAAACAGTGAACATGGGTGGTTTCGAGCGCGCACACGGCGCGATGAACGCCGCCTACAACGCCCTCGCACTCGATCGGGACAAGGATGCACTCGATCCCGACGTGCGGCTCGCGCGTGGCTACCTCCAGGAGGCGCACACCGAGCTCACGCCGATCGCGGGCCACGATGGTGCCGACGCGGCACTGGTCGCCGCTCGCGCGGTGCTTCCGCGACTCGAGCATGCGATGAAGCTGCTCGACGAGCTGGCCGTGACGAAGGATGCGCTCCACGTCACGCCGCTGCTCGACGAGCTCGGCATCGCGATGGACCACGTCGAGGAAGCGCTCGCCGCGGTCGGCTGGGACTGACGACGGTCCCGTGAACGCGACTGCGCCCGAGGCCGAGGCCCCGGGCGCAGCAGGTGTTCGCATCATCGATGCGGGATCGGCGTGAAGGTCAGTCCTTCTTGCCGCCGCGCATCACTCCGACGAGTCCGAGCAGCGTGCCGAGCGCACCCAGGATGATCGCGATGATCACCGGGGTGTCGGTGCCGTCGTCGCTGCCACCGTCGTCGTCGCCCTTGTCGTCGGCCTTCTCGCTCGACGATGCAGCAGCGAACTCGAGGTTGGGTGCCGGCGTGTCGGCGCCCTCCTCCTTGGTGGTCCACTCGTTGGTGCCGCCGCCTTCGCAGGTCTGGATCGTCGGCATCCACACCGTGTCGCCCGTCGTGGGCACCACCATGTAGACCTGGACCGTTCCGATCTGGTCGGCCGGCACGGGCTTGTCGGCCATGAACGTCACGGTGTGACTGCCGTCGCCCTCCGTCGCCATCGCCTCGTCGCCCGAGTCCATCTTCATCGAGTCGCCCGAGTCGGCGGCGGTGGTGCCGCTGTCGTCGGACATCTCCATGTCGGAGTGGTCGTCCGAACCCGAGTCGTCGTGCGACATCGAGTCGTCGTGCGACATGTGCATCGGCGCGGTACCGCCGCTGCTGGTCCAGCCCGGCATCGCGATCGGGCGCACGGAGACAACGTCCTTGGGGAAGTTGATCTCGAGCTTGGTCGTGCCCTTGTCGTCGCAGCCGTGCGGGATCGAGAACGTCACGAGCGCCTCGTCACCACCGCTGGTGGTGGTCGGAAACGCCTCGACGTGTGCTGCCGCCGTTCCGGTCGCCGCGAAGAGCGAGACCGCCGACAGCAGCACGGTTCGTGTCACTGAATGCATTGAAGTATTGCCTCCTGGAGGGAATTGGTCCGTACCTTGTTCGCGCGCGCCGCCGGCGATCCTCTCGTGCGGTCGGGGTGGTACGGGATTCGAACGGGGCCCGGTGTCCGCAGCCGCCGGCGATGTGGCGAGGGGCCTGCGGCTGTGACCTCGAGCGGCATGTCGTCTCCGCCACGCAGCGACCGCGCGAGCCGCGCAGCGAGGATCTCGAGCACCGTGCACGCGAGCATCCCGGCGATCGCAAGGACTGCCTGCGCAAGCGTGCCGTATGCCAATGCCCGAAGCGGCGGCATGACGCCCTCGACGAGTCCGTGCAGCACGAGTTCCGCACCGACGAACGAGGACGCACCGAGCACGCCCCAGTGCGCGGTGCGCAGGGCGATCGGGCGATCGATCCGTCGTGGCGACTGCGATCCGAGCAGCACCAGCAGCAGCCACGTCAGCACGAGCGCGAGGACCGATGCGATCGTCGCGTGACCCAGTGCATCGTGCACGGGTCCATGCAGGTGTTCGCCGGCGAACGGATAGGCGACATCGTGTGAGATGCACCAGCCGAGCACGCCGACCGAGGCGACCATGGACGCGCGGGCGATCACCGTCGCTTGCGCACCCGCCCGAAGAAGCTGCGACGTCGATCGACGGTCACGCGGCGCTCGCCAGCAGCAGCCGGAGGTCCGGCGGTGCGGCGGCGCCGGTCGCCGCGCCGGCGCTCGAGCCGGTTCTTCGCGCGCGCGGATGCGAGGTGGGGTACCTGGTCGGGGCCGTCGACGCGCTCGCGCCAGTCACGGTGGCTGCGGCAGTCGTCGGGCATGTCGGCGAGCGTCGCCACGACGTCGTCGTACTCGGAGACGGCCATCGATGGATGGATGCGCCGAGCGAGCGTGCGTGCTCGCGGAACGTCGATGTCGCCGCGGTCCTCGAAGATTGCGAACCAGAGTGCGCGGATCACCGAGTCGTGCCACTGGTGGTCGTCGGCCAGCTGCTCAAGGAGCGGGAGCTTGCTGTCGGCGGGGACGGGTCCTGACAGGTCGAGCAGCCGGGCAAGCACGCGCGGTGCGGGGACCGGTTCGACCAGGGCCTGCCACGTGTCGGTGCAGCGGTCGGGCTCGTTGAGGAAGTCGTTCCAGACCGCGAACGCTACCGGCTCCCACTCGTCGCTGGAGTCCGCTGCCAGCACGTCGAGCACCCGCTTCCATTCCTTCGCGCGGGCATCGGGGGCGAGGGAGGCGAGTGTTCGGGGGTCGAGGTCCTGGCTCGTGCGCGCCATGTCGGGCACCTTCCCGTCCGATCGAATCCCGAACCACCGGATCGGCAGGGGCTGGGGGGGCATGCGAATGGTCGTCAGCGACGGCGCCAGAAGGCGGGCGTGAGCAGCGCCAGGACCGTGAAGACCTCGAGGCGGCCGAGCAGCATGGTAACGGTGAGGATCGCCATGCCCTTGTCGGAGATCGCAGAGTAGCTCTCGCTCGCGCCGACGGTGCCGAGGCCCGGCCCCACGAGCGTGAGGCTCGACGCGGCTGCGGAGATAGACGAGACCATGTCGACGTTGCCGACCGCCGCGACCGCCACGGCGCTGGTGACGAACACGAGCAGGAATGCCATCACGAACGACATCAGCGTGAGCACGTCGCGGTCGGTGATGTGGCGGTCGCCGATCCGGACGCGAACGACGGCCGACGGGTGCATGAGTCGACGCAGCTCGGCGCGGATCGACACGCCGAGCATCATCCACCGGAAGATCTTGATCCCGCCCACGGTCGATCCGGCGGAGCCGCCGACGAACATGATCGCCAGGATGATCGTGCGGGCGGTCTCGTTCCAGAGGTCGAAGTCGACGGTGGTGTAGCCGGTGGTGGTGATCACGGACGTGACGGTGAAACCGGCGTCGAGCAGCGCCGATGCGCCGCCCGCGTCGTCGAACTTCACGAGCGTCGACGCGACGATCAGCGTGAATGCCACGAGCACGGCGATGTACCAGTTGAACTCGTACTTCGAGCCCTTCGGGATCGGGCGACGCATCGAGAGCAGGATGAACAGCCCGAAGTTCACGCCGCCGAGGATCATGAAGATGATCGACACGAGCCGCGTCGACGGCTGCTCGTAGTAGCCGAGGGATGCGGTGTGGGTGGAGAAGCCACCGGTCGAGATGGTGGTCATGGCGTGGTTGACCGCGTCCCAGAGCGTCATGCCGGTCACGACGTATGCGAGCGCGCAGGCAATCGACAGCACGACGTAGATGCGCACGAGCGCGCGTGCGGTGTCGGCGATGCGCGGCGTGTAGCGCTCCTTGGTCGGCCCGGAGACCTCCGCGAACAGCGCGCGGGTGGAGCCCACGCCCAGGGCCGGTGCGATGCCCACGAGCAGCACGACGATCCCGATCCCGCCGAGCCACTGGGTGACGCTGCGCCACAGCAGCACGGAGTCGGGGAGCGGCTCGATCGCATCGAACGTGGTCGCGCCGGTGGTGGTGTACCCGCTCATGGTCTCGAACACGGCGGCGACGTAGGAGCGTGCCTCGCCGGCGACGAGCGTCGGCACGGCGCCGAGCAGCGTGGCGACGACCCAGCAGGCGGTGACGGTGAGGAACACGTCGCGCGCGCGGATGATGGTGTTCGCGCCCGGTGGGCGGGCGAGGTAGAGCATCGCGATGCCCGGGATCGCGCCTGCGAGCCCGGTCGCGACGAAGGTCGGCCAGCCGGCGCCGTCGCGCAGGAATCCGACGAACGCGACGATCAGCATCGCCACGCTCACGATCGCGGTCACGGCCGACACGGCCCAGATCACGATGCCGGCGTTGAGGCCGAGCGGGTGGCGCGTCCAGAGCTGGCGAAGGTCGGCCTTCATGCCTGGAAGAGGCGCTCCACGCTCGCGATCGCGCCGGGCTGTGCGAGCACCACCACGCGATCACCCACTTCGACGGTGTCGTTGCCGCGCGGGTAGACGATGTCGTCGCCGCGCACGATCGCGCTCACGATGCAGTCGCGCGGCAGCTTCAGCTCGCGCAGCGCGCCGCGCGTGGCGGCACACTCCGGTGCGGCTCGCAGCTCGATCATCTCTGCGCCGCCGACGAACTGGTGCAGGCGTTCGACCTCGCCGCGTCGCACGAATCGCAGGATCGCGTCGGCGGTGTGCATGCGTGGCGAGAACGCCGCGTCCACGCTCATCGCATCGACGAGCGCGAGGTAGTCGCTGCGCGACACGAGCGCGAATGCGGTGCGTGCGCCGAGCTGGCGTGCGGTGAGCGCGGCGAGCAGGTTGTCGCCATCGTCCTCGGTGCAGGCGACGAACGCGTCGATGTCGGCGATGCCCTCCTCCACGAGCGTCTCGCGGTCGGTTCCCTCGGCGCGCAGCACGAGCACGTCGTCGGACCGCTCGGCTGCGGCGACGGCTCGAGCGCGCTGTGACTCCACGAGCGTGACCGCGCGCCCGGTGCGTGCGAGGCGTCGTGAGAGGTGCATGCCGATCTCGGTCGCGCCGACGATCATCACGCGCTTGACCTTGTTCGTGGTGCCGGCCAGATAGCCCACGGTGCGCGCCGCCTCGGATCGCGGCGACAGCACGAACAGATGGTCGCCCGCCTCGACGGTGGATTCGTCGTAGGCGATCGACAGCTTGCCGCCGCGCGTGAAGCCGGCCACGACGTGCCCGGTCTCGCGCAGCTCGAGGAAGCTGCGTCCGAGCGCGGGCGAGTCGGCGTGCACGATCACCTCGCCCACCACGAGCTTGCCCCCGGCGAACGGCTCGACCGTCACGGCGCCCGGCAGCTCGAGCGCGTCGGCGATGTCGTTGGCTGTGGTGCGGTCGGGGCTGATCACCAGGTCGATGCCGAGCGCGCCGTGCATCACGGCGCTCCGCCCACGGAAGTAGCTGCGGTCGCGCACGCGCGCGACGGTGCGCAGCTTGTCGCGGCTGGTCATCGACCGGCCTGCGAGGCAGGCGATCAGGTTGCTGTCGTCGTTGTCGGTCACCGCGACGAGCAGCGCGGCGCGCTCGATCCCGGCTGCCGCGAGCACGTCCGGGGACGCGCCGTTTCCGTCGAGCACGAGCGCGTCGAGGCGGTCACGTGCGTTGGCTGCACGCTCGATGTCGCGCTCGATGAGCACGACGTCGTGACCGCCGAGCACGAGCGTCTCGACGATGTGCGATCCGACCTCGCCAGCTCCGATCACGATGATGTGCACGTGCGCCTCCCACGCCGGTCGTCGGCGTACCGGGGGACTCTACGCGTGCGGGCGGAGTCCCGGGAAGTGTTTCGCGGATCGACGCATCGAGTCGCTGTTCACCACTGGCCGGAGAGTGCGGGGGTTCCAGCGGCCGCAGTGGTCCCGTCACCGGCGCAGACGGCCGCTCCTGCGCTCGTTCCGGTGGCCCAGGTACCGGCGAGTGCGCTGCTCATGTCCACGCCCGTTCCGGTCGACGTCCACGTCCAAACGGTGTCGCCCGCGGACCAGGCGGCGGTTCCCGACAACGCCGCGCTTGCCGAGAAGATGGGTGCTGATCGAACGGCGCCGACCTGCGATCGCTTGGTGCGGGAGTTGGTCGCGGCGATGTACACCCCCTTACCGGCCGCGCCGCCGTTCGACTTGGTGTAGACGTCCGTGTTGGTGACGGTGCCCGTGTCGACGGCCTGGCTGTACGTGACGGTGATCGTGTCGCCGACGTCGAGGGTTCCGAGCGTTCCGACGTTGCCGAACTCCACGCTGACGATCGTGAACCCGGTCCATGGGTCGACCGTCACGGAGCTCGTCCAGTTGCCGTCCGTGCCGGCGTTGCGGCCCGGTCGCACCTGGTACTCGACGACGTCACCGTCGGTGAAGGTCGTCGTGTCGGTGTAGGAGGTCGAATTCTGGTTGGTGACGATCTGCACCCATCCGCCACCGTTGACCTGTCGCTGGATGTCATAGCGATTCGCCCGTGCCGGTGCCGACCAGGTGAGCTGGGTCGTGCCGCAGGCGCTGGTGATGCCGAGATCCGTGATGTCCCCGACTCCGCAGTCGACCTGGCTGCTGGTCTGCGACGCGCCTTCCCAGGAGGTGCCCGACAGCAGCGGCGTGACGCGCCAGACGATCGAGCTGTTCGTGTACACCGTCGTGTCGGCGTAGGTGGTCGTGACGTTGTTGGGCGCGAGCGTGGTCCAGCCCGACGTTCCGACCTGCGCCTCGATCCGGTAGCTGTCGGCTCCGGACGCGGCGGTCCACGCAAGGTTCACGGTGGTGCAGCTGTTTCCGGCTGTCACCTCTGTCGCTGTGAGTCCGGTCGTGGCGCCGAGCGCGCCGCCGGTCACGGAGTTGCCGGGATTCACGTTCGTCGTCGACCATGCCCACGCGATTCCGGAGCCACCGAGCACGAGCGCGACGGGCAGCAGCACGCGCACGATCCGGTGCACGCGTCGCGATGAGCGGCTACCGCGCCTCATCCGTGGTACCGCCAGACGAATCGGAACGAGGCGCTCTGGCCCTGGTCGGAGTTGGTCGACCACGGCTTCAGCTCGTAGCGCACGCGGATCACGTGCCGCTCGCCGGGGCGCCAGTTCTTGCCGGATGCGGGAATGATGCGGCGTCCGACGAGCTCGGAGCGAGCGTTCCATGGGCCCCAATGCCGACAGTCGCCGAACTCGGGTTCGCCCGACCTGGGTGCGGGATAGATGCAGCGGTCGACCGTGCGATCGTAGAGCTGCAGTCGGAGCGCCTGCCCGAATCCGCTGTCGGTGACCTTGTCCTGCGTGAGCGCGATCCTGCGCACGTAGCGTCGGCCGTCGTTGCCGATCACGAGCAGTCGATCGCCACGCTCGCCCGGCATCACGTTCGCGGCTCGAAACACGTGGGATCCGGCGCGGCGATTGTAGGAGAGGTAATCGAGCGCGAAGCGCCGATCGGCGTCGGTGACGTGCGCGTCGGCGCGCGCTGCCTGAACGCGGTCCACCGCCATCGACGTCCCTGCGAGCACCAGGATCGCGGCGGTCACCGTGCAGGCGGCATAGACGAACCTGTGCCAGACGCTGCTCACGACGCTCGTCGACCTCCGGCCAGGTCGTGGTCGAGGTCCTCGACGTAATCGAGCTCGAGCTGGTCGTCGTCCTCGCTGCGCCAGATCCAGCGCAGCACCTGGATCAGGATCAGCAGGATCGGCAGCGCGACGAGCAGCACGCGTGCGCTGCGGGTCTGCGCCTTGGCCATGATCCAGCCGATGTGCGGCACGTGGGTGACCTCGCGCCAGCCGCCGTCGGCGTACACGACGGTCCAGGGGTCGGCGGTGTCGTTGTTGTCGCCCTTCGTGT
>JAGQUL010000292.1 GCA_020438525.1 Thermoleophilia bacterium
CGACCCGAACGCCGCGCGCGAGCGAGGTCTCGCAGTGGCTCCGGAGGTGGCACTGCTGCACGCAGCGGCGGCCGCTCGCGGCGTGACGCTCGACGAGCAGCCGGCCACGAGCGCCGGCGCTACCGAGGCGCTGGCCCGACTGCTCGAAGGTGCGACCGGCCCGAGGAGCGCGACCCGCGAGTCGTCGAGCCAGCCGAGCGTGCCACGACGCGACCCGGTTCGTGCGGCGCTTCGACCGCTCGTCGATGCGCGGGTGCGAGTGCTCGCGACCGGGATCGTGATGGTCGCGGCGCTCATGGCGGCGAGCCTCGCGGCCGCGGCGATCATGGCCGCGGCGTGCGCGGCGGTCGTCGTCGCCGCTCGGATCGATCGAGCACGGGTGCGGCTGGCGGTGCGGCCGCTCGTGGCGCTCACGGTCATGCTGGTGCTGCTGCAGCTGCTCGTGGGTGGCGCGCCCGACACGCAGCTCTGGCACGGCCGGGATGCAGGCTTCGCGGCGGCTCCCGCGCTGCTGCGATCGCTGCAGGCCGCGGCGATCGTGCTCGCGACGCTCGCGCTGGGCGCCGCCACCACGGCGCTCGACCTGGCATCGGCGCTCCGGCGCCTGCTCGCGCCGCTCGCGATCGTGCGCGTACCGGTGGCGTCGCTCGCGTTCGTGGTGGCGACCGCGCTCGGGCTCGTCCCCGCAATGGCGGACGAGCTCGAACGGCTGCGCCTTGCTCGTCGTGCGCGAGGCATCGAGCCGCGGGGACGGCACCCGCTCGCGCGACTGCGCGCCGACGCAGCACTCGTCGCGCCGCTCTTCGTGGCGGCGTTCCGACGAGCCCACCTGCTCGCCGATGCGCTCGCGGTCCGCGGCGTCGATCCGCGCGAACCCGGTCGGCCCTGGCGACCGATGCACGTGCCGTCGAGCGACGTGCTGCTGCTGGTCGCTGGCGTGGCGCTGCTCGCCGTGTCACGCTTTGCATGACAGATGCCCGGACCACGCACCACACCCGTCGACCATCACCACGCGCTGCTCGTGCTCGAGTACGACGGCACGCCGTTCCACGGATGGACGCGCCAGCCCGGCGGGCTGGTGACGATCGAGTCGGAGCTGCTCGCTGCGTTCGACGTGCTTCGCTGCGAGGACGTGCGCATGCGCTGCGCCGGGCGCACCGACGCCGGCGTGCACGCCGACGCGCAGGTCGTGGACGTGCGCTATCGCGGCAGCATCCCGCCCGAGCGACTGTCGCGCGCGCTGAGCGGGATCGTGCGCACCGAGCTCGCCGTGACCGCCAGCGTTGCCGCACCGACCGGGTTCGACGCGCGTGGCGACGCCACCTCGCGCGCCTACGAGTACCGCGTGCTCACGCGCGAGGAGCGAAGCCCGCTGCGTGCACCACGCGTGCTGCACCACCCGCGCGAGCTGGACCGGGCCGTGCTCGACGGGGCGGCCGCGGCGGTGCTCGGAAGGCACCACTTCACGGCGTTCACGCCGAGCCGGACCGGGCACGTGTTCTTCGACCGGACCGTGCTGGTGAGCCGCTGGATCGATCGCGGCGACGAGCTCGTCTACCAGGTGCGCGCGAACGCGTTCCTGCGACACATGGTGCGGGTGCTCGTGGGCACGATGCTCGCCGCGGCGCGCGGCGAGTGCACCGTGGAGCAGCTGCGCGAGATGCTCGACTCGGGCGAGCGCTCGCAGGCGCGCGAGACCGCGCCGCCGCAGGGGCTGTGCCTCGTCGACGTGACGTGGGAGCCGGTCCCGGGACTCGAGCCCGCGCCCGGATGGGTGCCGGATCGCGTCGACGCGTTGCGCGAGCTCGCAGGCGTGCTGCCCGACACGTGTGCTTTTCCGGTGCCCGGGTAGGCGTTGCTCGCCCCGGACGATCCGCCCCGATCGTCCGTCCGCGAGATGCCCCGGAGGTCCAGTCCGATGCCCACGAGCGATGCGTTGCCAC
Organism: Thermoleophilia bacterium; assembly: GCA_020438525.1. The sequence goes on from JAGQUL010000292.1 coordinate 1,944, forward strand.
CAGGCATCGTGCGTCGAGCCGCCGCGATCGCGCGCGGCCCGCACGCCTGCCCGACCTGTGAGTCGCCGACCTGGGCCGAGCCGCCCGTGCCATGGACCGACCTGCGCGACTACGTGGTGCAGTGCGACACCTGCGAGCGCCCCGTGGCGGTCCGGATCGACCGCGACCGGATCCTGCGCCGCGGCGCGGTGCCCGAGCACCTGCGCGATGCCGCCGGGCAGGATGCGGTCGCCGAGCTGCTCGACACGCGCGGCCGTCGCGCCTTCGCACTGCGACTGGCCGCAGCCGCCGCACCATCGCTGCTCGTCGCCGCGTTCGGATGGTATGCAGGCGCGGCACCCGCGACGATCTTCCTGCTCGCCGTCGCGCTCGTCGTGCCCGGCGCCGCGTGGTTCCCGTCGCTGCTGGCTGCTGCGATCGACGCGTGCGTGAGCCGGGTGCGCGACAGCACCTCCGCCGCGCTCGAGGCGGTCCGCCTCGGGCGGCGCCCGAAGCGCGCGACGACGATCGAGCTGGTCCCGGGGCGCTGGGACCAGTGGCAGCGCGAGCAGCGACTTCGCGAGCGCGACCGCAGCGAGCATCCCGAGGAGGTGCTCGTCGAGCTCGAGCGGGTGCTCGACGAGCGCGAGCTGCGCCGCGTGCGCCTGCTCGCCGAACGCGGCGAGGTGCCTGCAGGCAACCTCGCCGACCTCGCCCAGTTCCGACGCACGTGGGTGGACTGCAGCGACGACGAATTGCCACAGTTTCTCCGAAGCTCGTAGCAGCAGGGGCGAGCGCGAGGTGCCGCGGGTCGAGTGGCTGTTCGCCCGGCGGGGTAGGCTCGACCCGTGACCGACCCCGCCCCCTCGACCAGCAGCAACGACGATCCGACCGGCAGCGACCTTCCCGTCGTCCTCGTGACCAACGACGACGGGATCCGCTCGCGCGGCCTGCAAGCCGTGGTGGAGTGCCTCGCTCCGCTCGCGCGGGTGATCGTGATCGCCCCGGATCGCAACCGCAGCGGCGTGAGTCGATCGATCACGCTCGGCGCGATGCTCCAGGTGATCGAGGACGACGTGCCGGGCGCGGAGGCCGCGTTCGCGACCGACGGCACGCCTGCCGACTGCGTGCGGCTCGCGATGCTCGGGCTGGCCGGGCCGAGGCCCGTGCTCGTCGTGAGCGGCGCCAACAACGGGCTCAACGTCGGCGACGACGTCGCCTACTCCGGCACGGTGAGCGCCGCCTTCGACGCGGCGATGAACGGGCTGCCGGCGATCGCGGTGAGCCAGCAGAGCACCGCTCGCGAGCTCGGCTACCCGCGCACCAAGGACTTCGACCACCGCGCGATGCAGGCGTTCCTGCCCGGTCTGGTGCAGCACATGCTCGACGACCTGGAGCGGCTGCCCGACGGGCTCGTGGTGAACGTGAACGTGCCCGGGATCGCGCCGGAGGAGCTGACCGGCGTGGAGGTCGGCACGCTCGGGCGGCGCATCTACCGCGACAAGCTCGAGCTCAAGCAGAGCCAGGGCGACCGCCACCACTACCTGCTCTACGGCGACGACCCCGAGCACCACGTCGACGAGACCGACACCGACATCGCGGCGATCGCCCGCAGCGCGATCGCGGTCACGCCGCTGCGCTTCGAGGTGCACGACGAGCAGAGCACGGCCGAGCTCGAGTCGTGGAACCTCGGCGCGATGATCCGCTGACGCGATGCGCGAGCGCCCGCACGGGTAGATTTCGCGCATGCCGAACGCCGTAGACGCCGCCCGCGCCCGCATCGACGAGCTCGTCGAGGAGCTCAACGAGCACTCCTATCGCTACCACGTGCTCGACGCGCCGATCATCGACGACACGCAGTACGACACCCTGTATCGCGAGCTCGGGGCGCTCGAGGCCGAGCACCCCGAGTACGTGCGCGAGGACTCGCCCACCCAGCGCGTCGGCGAGAAGGTCGGCGGCGACTTTCCCACGGTCGTGCACCGCATGCCGATGCTCTCGCTCGCGAACGCACGCGACGAGCACGAGCTGCGGGCGTGGCAGCTGCGCAACCTGCGCATGCTCGGACTGGGGGACGACGACGACCCCGCCGCACAGGACGCCGCGGCGCTCGGTGCCGGCCTGCGCTACGTGACCGAGCCGAAGATCGACGGGCTCGCGATGTCGCTCACCTACGAGCGCGGCCGGTTCGTCCGGGCAGTCACGCGCGGCGACGGCACCCAGGGCGAGGATGTCACTCACAACGTACGCACCATCCGCAGCGTGCCGATGCGGCTGCGCGCGCCCGACGGGTCGTCGTCGCCCATCCCGGAGCTGGTGGAGGTGCGTGGCGAGGTGTACCTGTCGCGCAGCGGGTTCGAGCAGCTCAACGAGCAGCGCCTCGCCGACGGGCTGCCCGTGTTCATGAACCCCCGCAACGCGGCGGCGGGCACGATCCGCCAGCACGATCCGGCGCTCGCGGCGCAGCGCCCGCTCGGGTTCTTCGCGTACTCGCTCGCGGGGGGGAGCCGGGATGCGGACCTGCCGTCGCACGGCGCGGCGATGGACTGGCTCGGCGAGGTGGGCTTCCGCACGAGCCCCGAGCACCGCGTGCACGACACGCTCGCCGAGGTCTACGCGCGCTGCGGCGAGTGGGAGCAGCGCCGCCCGACGCTCGACTTCGACATCGACGGCGTGGTGGTGAAGGTCG
>JAGQUL010000293.1 GCA_020438525.1 Thermoleophilia bacterium
GTTCGCCTGCAGGCGGCGCAGCAGCAGCGCGTCGAGCTGCTCGAGCTGCGGATCGGTGATCGACTTCGCTGCCTCGGCGGCCTTCTGGCCGCCGGCAGCGTCCGTCGCGCCGGCACCAAGGATGTGTGCAAGCGGCTCGCTGAGCTGGGACGGATCGATGCGCATGGTCTGCATGTTCCCCCGCGCGCACACAAGAAAACGCGGTCGATCGAACGCACGACGCCCCCGCGCCGGCGAATCGCATGCCGGTGCGGGGGCGCTCGAATGTGGCGCGCTCACGCGGGCGTGCCCGCGCGGTCGGGCGAGATCAGCCCTTGGTGTACTCGTCGATGAGCACCTGTGCGACCTCGGGGCGCGAGAACTGCACCGGCGGCTTCTCGCCGTTGCCGAGCATCTCGCGCACCTTGGTGCCGCTCAGGAACACGTGATCCTCGCTGCCGTGCGGGCAGGTCTTCGCCGAGCCCATGCCCTCGCACCTGGTGCAGTAGAACGAGTGCTCGTAGCGGAGGATCGTCATGCCGAGCTCTTCAGCCGTGAACTGATTGAAGATCTCCTGCGCCTCGTACGTCGTGTAGTACGAGCCGACGCCCGCGTGGTCGCGGCCCACGATGAAGTGGGAGCAGCCGTAGTTCTTGCGGGTCATGGCGTGGAAGATCGCCTCGCGCGGCCCGGCGTAGCGCATCGCGGCCGGGAACACGCTCAGGTGCACGCGATCCTGCGGGAAGTAGTTCTCGAGCAGCACGTCGTAGCACTTCATGCGCACGTCGGCGGGGATGTCGCCGTCCTTGGTGCGACCCACGAGCGGGTGCAGCAGCAGGCCGTCGACGATCTCCATCGAGCACTTGAGGATGTACTCGTGCGCGCGGTGCACGGGGTTGCGGGTCTGGAAGCCCACGACCGTCGCCCAGCCCTTCGCCTCGAACGCGGCGCGGGTCTCGCGCGGCGTCTGCAGGTACTCGCCGAACAGGTTCGGCTGGAAGTCGAACACCGTCACGGGACCGGCCAGGATCACGTCGCCCTGCGCGTACAGGATTGCGACGCCCGGGTGTGCCTCGTCGGTCGTGCGGTACACGAGCTCGGCCTCGCGCTGCTTGTCACCCTCGTAGCGCTCGGTGACCTGCATGGTGCCGAGCAGCTGACCCTCGGGGCTCGCCAGGGCGACCTCGTCGCCGGCGACGTCCTCGTGTACGCGCAGCGTGATCGGCAGCGACCACACCGAGCCGTCGGCGAGGCGGCATCGCTCCACGACGCTCTCGTAGTCGGCCTTGCCGAGGAAGCCTTCGATCGGGCTCATCGCACCCACGGCGATCATCTCCAGATCGGCGACCTGGGTGTCGGTGAGCGTCACGACCGGCAGCGTCGCGGCGTGCGCGCGCAGCTGGTCGGCCTCGGCGCCGGTCACGGTTCGGTCGACGAGCGTGCCGCCATGGGGGGCGACGACGGTGGGCGCTGCAGCCGTGGGGGCCTCGAGCGTTGCAGTCATGAAGGTGATGCTCCTTGGGAGTCTCGGAAGGTTGTCGCCACGCCGTTTCGAGGCGCGACTCGGGTGTCCGAATCAGGGACGCCCCGTACCCTATCGGATTTGTGGGGAATGGGGCGCAGGTGCCGCGGGAGGCGCGGTGCGGGCGGCCACGCGAAACGGGCCAGCGGGTGGCCACGAGGGTCCTGGTTCGAGCACGGGGAGGGGGCGGGCAGGTGGACGTGCGGCCGCGTCCGGCCGCGTGCGGGCCGGTTTTCGTGATGGTGCCGAGCCACGCGTTCATGCGGGTTCCCGGGGTTGGCCGGCCATTCAGTGGCCGGTTCTGAAACGCAGGAGGCGGCCACCCCGACACTCCGGTGAATGGCCGCTTCTGCCCAGCAGCAGCAGCCCACGGAACGAGGCCACCCCCAGCCCCTGCCGAGGAACCCTGTGACCGCACTTTCGAGCACACAGACCGCAATGCCCAATCCGCTCGCCGCCCTGACCGGTCGCGTCAAGCCGATCAACCCGGAGGAGCTCTACGCCGTCGCCCAGGCGATCATGGAGCAGGAGCAGGCTGCATCGGGGCAGCTCGAGGCGCAGCAGCAGGCCGCGCTCGCCGCCCAGCAGCAGGCGCAGGCAGCAGCCCAGGCCCAGGCCCAGGCCCAGGCCCAGGCCCAGGCCCAGGCCCAGGCCCAGGGTCAGGGGAGGTGGTAGATGCGGACGGTCGAGTTCTGGTGCTCGACGTAGAGGGCGTTCGTCAGTTCGCGATACTCGC
>JAGQUL010000294.1 GCA_020438525.1 Thermoleophilia bacterium
GGGAGAGTAGGTCGCCGCCGGATTTTCTTTCGCGAAGGGCTCGTCATGCATTGTGCATGGCGGGCCCTTCGTTCTTCTTCATCGTGCGTGTGCGTGTAGGCGGCCGCGTACGCGCGCATGCGCGAGGGCCTCGGGCCGGCCGCTACGGGCTTCGGCATCCTGCCTTCGCCCTGCTCCTGCGCGCCGTCCAGGCGCGCAGACCGTCCCTCGACCCTCGCGCATCCGCGCACACATGCCTGGTCGCGCTCGGCCACGAGGGATCTGCGGGTGTGGCAGCTGTGTGGTCGGACAGATTTCGGGGCGTGGCTGCAACAAGTGAAGCATCGAACGCGATAGGCAGGTGACGGACGGGGAACTCCGGGACCTCCTGACCTCGCGGGAATCGAGGCATCGGACCACGGGACTCGAGGCTCTCCACCGTTTCAGGGACACAGCACCACACAGCTTGGGGAGACACCGTGAAGCGAACCACTGCCATCGTCGCCGCGCTCGTCGGCCTCGTCGTTCTCGCGCCAGCCGCGCTTGCCGACGATTCGTCGAGCGACACGTCGGCGACGGAGACCACCACGCCGGCGACCACGACCGAGGTCGTGACCGAGACGCCCGCTGCCACGACCGAGGTCGTGACGGAGACTCCGACCACCACCGACGTGCCGGCGACCACCACCGTCACCGAGACGCCCGAGACCACGGTCACCACGACCGTGCCGACCACGACCGGCATCGAGGCCTGCGTCGAGGACTGCATCCCGACCGACACGGCAACGTGCGCCGAGTGCATCCCGGATACCGGCAACGCGATCCCGAATGCCGTTGCAGGCACGGGCGTGGGCACTGCCTACGGCGCGGGCAACCTGCCCTTCACCGGCGTGGAGGACACGATCGCCGCAGTGCTGCTCGCCCTGGTCGTCGTGCTCGGCGGTGTCGTTGCCTGGCGCTGGGCGCAGCTCCGAGAATCGGTTGCCATCGACGCGAGCCGCGCTCGAGCGCTGCCGGCAAAGGAGAAGCGCACCGGCTACGGCGACGCGATCCGCCGCCAGATGATCGAGCACCGAGCACGCCAGGTGTTCACGCCGCGCGTCGCCTGACACGCACGCAACGCCAGCGATTCAAGACCGGGCCGCATCCTTCGGGGTGCGGCCCGCATTCGTTGGACCACGGATCTCGGGGGTGATCACCCCTCGCGCAGCAGGTCCAGCTCGTCCTCGACCAGCTGGATCGCCTCGTCGGCCTTCGCATCGATCTCGCTCGCCACGCCGGCAACGTCGCCGCCGCTGCGAATCGCATCGGGCATCGCGATGAGCAGTGCCTGCTCCAGCTCCGGCACGAGCGACGGCGACACCGCCGCGATGCTCGAGCCCGCGGGCGTGAGTCCGGTTCGATCGGCGGCACGAACGTGTGCGAGCGCCGCCTCCTGACCACCGCGCTTGGCGGACTCGACCGCGGACGCGACCTCACGCTTCAGCGTGCGCAGCTGGTCCGGCGCGTCGGTGCTCGGCTCCGGGTACGTCGGGTCGATCCGTGCCGCCAGCACCACGTCGTCGGCCAGCGCCGACAGCTCACCCACGACCAGTTCGGGGCTCCGCGGCGAGTTCGGTGGCGTGGGCGCGGGCGTGCTGCGCCGCGTGATCTGATCGAGCGTCGAGCGGATCCGTGGTCGTGCGTCTTCCGGAATCGCCTCGAGCTGGCGCGTGCTCGCATCGATCAGCAGCCCGTACGCACTGCGGTACTCGGTGGTGTCCTGCACGTCGCGATCGCTGCCGTCGAACGCGGCCTCGTACGCGGTCGCGGCGTCCTGCAGCGTCTCCTGCAGCAGGCCCGCTCGATAGCCGATGTCCTGGCGTGCCGGTCTCGCCACCACCACGTCACACACCGGCGTGAGGAGCGTCTCCTCGATCCGTCGAACCTCGCCGCTGTAGGCGGTGGCGCTGGCGGGCGGGGTGTCGCGAAGTCGTTCGAGTGCGCCGCGCAGCTGGGTGGTGAGCTTCGGCGCCGACACATGCCCGCGTGGCTCGATCACCGCGAGCTGCTCGCTCACGGCCGCTTCAAGGTCGCGCCCTGCGCTCGACACGTCGGTGACCGCCATCGTGCGCGCCACCGCCAACGTGCTGCGAAGCGCGATGCATGCTCGCGACCGCTCCAGCTGGTCGGCACCGTAGCGAACGAACGGCTCGCCACCGTCCCCGGCCTGCACCTGCGCGTCCGGACCGTTCGGATCGACGTAGGTCACCTGGTTCGCCGCGCCGCAGCCTGCAGCGAGCAACCCCGCGGCGAGCGGCACGAGCACGAGTGTTCGGGTCCTGGACACTGCCGTGCAGCCTATCGAGCCGGGTACGATCCCTCCGTGCACGCCGACTTCCAGCTGACCTGCGTCGCCTTCGCTCGCTCGACCGGCGGGCGCGTGCGGCTGCTGCTCGCGGTCGATCGAGGCGAGGAGCAGCTGTTCGACGGCGAGCCCGTATTGCTCGTCGACCACCGCCCCGGATCCCGCCACGAACAGCTCGAGCTCACCGGGCCCGACGCCATGGAACCCGCGATCGTGCAGCAGGTTCACGCCGCTGCAGCTCTCCAGCTGGCGGCGCTCGTGGATGCCGCGTTCGACGAGACCGGCAGCTTCGACGGCCAGCGGATCCTCGGTACCGGACCGACCGTTGCGCTACCTGCCGGACTCTTCGCCACCGAGGCGTGAACCTTCCAGCCCGGCAGGGTAAGGACCCAGCGAGCGCCCCCTCGCACCAGAAGGTTGTCCGTGCTGCACCGAACCCGCCCCGTCGTCGTCCCCACGATCATCGCTGCCGCCGCCGCGCTGCTCTTCGCAGGATGCGGAACCGACTCCGACGACTCCCCGGGCGACGACAAGGGCAGCACTTCGCGCACGAGCCCGGCGACGCTGTCGGTGTGCACGAGCGTGCCGTTCGAGCCTGCCGAGTACGAGGAGGACGGCACGCTCGTCGGCTACGACATCGACGTGATGAACGCGATCGGCGAGCAGCTCAAGCGCGACGTGACGTTCCAGACCGTCGACTTCGACACGATCCTCGACGCGCTCGACAAGGGCACCTGCGATGCCGCGATCTCGAGCATGGCGATCACGCCCGAGCGCGAGGCCAAGGCGACATTCGTGCCGTACCTGTCGGGCACCAAGGAAGACCCGAGCAAGCCCGAGGGCCCGGATCGCGAGGTTCCCGACCCCGACGCGCCGCCGCTCGGCATCGCGGTGAGGTCCGACGACGACGCGCTGCGCGTCGACATCGAGCAGGCCGTGGCGGCGATGTACGAGGACGGCAAGATGCGTGCGCTGCTCGAGCAGTGGGATGCCACGTCGTTCCTGCTCGATCCCGCTCCCGCCGCCGGCGCGAGCGAGTCCGAAGCTGCCTGACCCCGGGAGTCAGAAGAGCGGCTCGTCCTTCGGCGCGTAGCGCCCGGGATCGGCAACCGCTGCGCCGCGCACGCCGCCCCAGCGCGCGACGTACGCGCGCGAGTCGAACTTGCGCCCGGTCGACGCGAGGCTCATGTAGCGGATCTGCCCGAAGATCGGTCGCTCAGTCCACGGGCGATCGTGCACCCCGCCGATCGCCCAGGCCACGCCGACGATCCCGTTCGGATCGCGTCCGTCGAGCTGGTAGCGGTCGTTGAGGCGCAGCGCGACCTCGAACGCGTCCGCGGGATCGTCGCGCCACTCGAGGATCTTCTTCGCCCAGTACATCCGTACGTAGCCGTGCATGTGCCCGCGCTCCACGAGCTGGCGCTGTGCGGCGTTCCAGAGCGGGTCGTGGGTGTCGCCCGCCTCGAGCTCGTCGTCGGCCCACGTCCACTCGCGCGGATCGCTCGCATGTGCCGCGAGCGTGCGCCGGGCCCAGTCCGGCGCGCCCGCGAGCTCGTGGGCCAGCGGGTTCCAGCGAACGAAGTTGTGCGCCAGCTCGCGCCGCACCACGAACTCCTCCACGAACGTCGCGACATCCTCGGCCGGCGCGCTCGAGCGCCGAACCGCATCGAGCGCGACGTGCGGGGACAGCTGCCCGAAGTGCACGAAGTGCGAGAGGCGACTGGTGGCGTCGAGCTCGGGCTTGTTGCGGGCGGTGGCGTAGCCCGCGAGCGCGCCGCTCGTGAACGCACGTAGTCGGCGATCGGCTGCGCGGGTGCCGCTGCGGGCATCGGATGCCGCGGGCGTCGTGGTGGTGCGATCGGTCACGAGCGCGAACCGCGATGCCACGTCGGGGATGGAGTGCTTCGGAGCCGTCGGCCCGTGGCCGTCATGGCCGAGCTCGCCGGCGAACTGCTCGAGCACGCGGTGCAGCTTCGGGCGCAGCGTGCGTGCCGCGTACTCCTGCTTCGCGAAGCATGCGCCCGGCACCACGACGTCGGCATCCACGCCCACGACGGGCACCTGCAGCTGTGCGGCAAGGCGCGCGCGGCCGCGGCGAGCGCGCGGCATCACGTCGTCGTCCACCACCACGAGCGCCGGGGCGAGCACATCGGGCGCGAGCAGCGTGTGCAGCTGCGGTCCGCCGCGCTCGATCTCCAGCACCACGGCGCCGCGGCGTGCGCAGTCGGCAAACGCATCGGCCAGTCCGGCGCGCATGAACTCGCGGTGGGATTCGGTCGCGTGCGGGGGGCCGGCGACGTTGCGAAACAGCACGACGAGCGGCAGGTCGAGCGACCGGGCGGCATCGACCGCGCAGTCGAGCGCAAGGTTGCGGGTGCCGCGCTGCGCGCGCGCCATCCAGTACACGACGCACGCGCCGGCGGGGTCGTGTGCCGGCACGTCGTTCCAGGCGAGCACGCGCTCGGGCGCGCACGCGAGCGCGCCGGCTGCGAGCAGCACGGATTCCGCGCGCGCCTGGCGGTCGGGCGTCCAGGGTGTCACGAGCGTGGTCACCGCGATAGGTTCGCACGCGTGGCGGAAGCGGATTCGGTTACGGCGGTCGACGACGACCAGGTCGCGCAGCTTGCGCGGCTGCTCACGGGCGCGCGAGCGGGCGCGTGGGTGCTGACCGGCGCCGGGATCAGCACCGAGAGCGGGCTGCCCGACTACCGCGGGCCGAAGGGGATGTGGCGTAACCGTCGCTTCGAGGAGCTCGCGTCGATCGAGGCGCTGCGCGCGGAGCCGGAGGAGTTCTGGGACTTCTACCGGATGCGGCTCGACGTGCTCGGCGAGGCGAGACCCAACGCCGGACACGAGGCGCTGGCGAGGCTGCAGGCTGCCGGCGTGATCGGACCGGTGGTGACGCAGAACGTCGACGGGCTGCACCACGACGCGGGCTGCAGCGACGTGCTCGAGCTGCATGGATCGCTGCGCGTCGCGCGGTGCAGGTCGTGCGGTGCCGAGTACGACATCGAGGAGGCTCGCGCCCGCTGGGCGGTGAGCGATCGGTCGGTGCCGGAGTGCGACTGCGGGCAGGTGCTGGGGCCGGGCGTGGTGCTGTTCGGCGAGCCGTTGCCCCTGGCGATCGAGACCGCGTTCGAGCTTGCGGGAGCGAGCGATGCGGCGCTTGCGCTCGGAACCAGCCTCGAGGTGTTCCCGGCAGCGCACCTGCCGCTGGTAACGCTCGAGCGCGGGGGGAAGCTCGGGATCGTCACGCGCGGGCGCACGCAGTTCGACGAGCTCGCGACCGTGAAGGTCGATGCGGCGCTGGGCGCGGTGCTGCCTCGGGTTGCCGACGCTGTGCTCGGCGCGGCGGGCTGATCCGGGGCATCGGCGGGGGTGGCCGCCTTCGGCATGTCCGTGGCCCTCGACGGCCATCGGGGGTCGGGAAGCGACGACGAACGCGGCGTTCGATGCGACAGGACGGGTGACTGTGTCGCTGGAGGGCGGCACGCACATGACCTCGGGAGGGTCCAGAACATGTCCGTCGCAGCAGTGAGCACCACCGTCCAGCAGCAGCAGCTTGCGGCACCGAGCACCGGCGCGCAGCCGGGATCGCGTGCCGGAACGATCATCAAGAGCGCAGCGATCGGCGGCGTGGTGGGTGCAGCTGCACTGGCCGGTCTGTCGTTCACGGCGCTGCCGTTCATCGGAGCGCTGTCGGCGCCGATCGCCGCGGCGATCGGTGGCGTGGCCGGGCTCGCGATCGGTGGGATCGTGGGCTGGCTGCGCAGCCGCAGCGGCGGCGACGACGCGAAGGTCTCGGCGGTCGCGGTCGGTCAGGCGGCGACCCCGCCGGCACCGGGCACGTCGGGCGCCGGGCTGCCGCCCGCGCTGCCCGCGACCTGATCGCGACCTGATCGCGATCGATCAGAGCGCGTGACGGGCGGTGACGAACTGTCCGTCGCGCTGCGCCGGCTCCTCGAGCAGCTTGTCGAGCACGTTCGAGAGCAGCACCCGAAGCCTGGCCACGTTCCCGGTCTGGGCGACGAGCGCGGCGCACTCGGTCGGGCGCAGCAGGATGCCCCGGCGGTAGAGCATGGCGCGGGCGCCGATGCGCACCGCGTTCACCTGCACCAGCACGCCCAGGGCGAGCAGCAGCACGCCGAGCACCGCGGCGATCCAGGTCGACAGGCCGGTCATCGGCAGCTCGCCGTTTGCGCCGCCGCCTCGAGCTGTTCGGCGCGCGCCGGCGGCATCGGCGGATGCCGTGGCGAACGCGTTGCCCGATGCGACCGCGGCGCCGCCGCCACGCTTGGCAGCGCGATTGTGGTTGGCGGCACGGTTCTTGGCGGCGGCACGGTTGTTGTTGGCCGCGCGATTCCTGTTGGCACCCGCGCCGCGGTTCGCCGTGCCGACGCGCTTGTTCGTCCGCGTGGCGGGCGTGGCAACCTTCGGCGGGGTCACGACCGGATCGGTGGCCGTGGAGTCGGCCGCCGCCGAATCGTCCGCTGCGGCGGTGGACGAGGTCACGTCGAGCTCGCTCGAGGCGCCTGAGCCGCCGCCGGCGACGTCGCGTGATGCGGCGCTGCCTGGATTGCTGGTCGCGGTCCAGATCCCGAAGCCAAGCAGCAGCAGGCCGGCAAGTACGGGAAGCACGCGACCCCAACGCATGCGGGTCACGGTCGCTGCGGGCGCGCCACCACCGCTCACCGGGGCCTGCGGAGCTGCAGGCTGCGGCGGCATGGCAGCAGACGGCTGCGGAAAGCTCCATCCGGCGGGGATGTGCTGGGCGTTGGCGGGGGTGTGGGCGTAGGTCTGCATGTCACGCGTTCCCTGGGCTGGGGCGGCGATGGGGCCGGGCAGCGCCCCACGTCGCGTGTGTTTGCATTCGATCTATCCTGTTCCGGTTTTTGCGTTTCGTCAATACACTAATTGCAACGAGATGCGGCCAAGGTCGTGGCCGCAGCATCGAACACATGTTCGACTTTGGCGCGAGGCGGGTATCGAACGTGTGTTCGGTTCAGGGGTCGGATGTCGACCGAAGCGAGGTGGATGCGATGAAGCTGCTGCTCGAAGTCATGCTGGTCGGTTACGTGCTCTATGCGGTGCTCGGTGCGCCGTTGCTGGCGCCGATGCGCGACGAGCGCCACATCTGGCGCGCGTAACGAGCGCCACGTCTGGCGTACGTAACGGAGCGCCGCGTCTGGCGCGCACGACGCGCGCTGCGTGCGCCCTGGGCTGGGGCGTGTGCACCCGTCGCACGCGTGGGCTCGCGGGCGCGGGAACAACATCTCGGGACGCGACGGCGCGCTGGGCGGCCGCGCGGAGCCGGGTGGGC
>JAGQUL010000295.1:0-1571 GCA_020438525.1 Thermoleophilia bacterium
TCATCGAGTGAATGCACAGAGCCGAAGGAATCCACCTGCACGGAATGGTCGATCACCAGTTCCGCGGGCGCCAGCGGATTGATCAGGGTCGGATCGCCACCGAGGGCTACCATCGCATCGCGCATGGCCGCGAGGTCCACCACGGCCGGAACGCCCGTGAAGTCCTGCAGCAGCACGCGCGACGGCGTGTATGCGATCTCGGTGTTCGGCGTGGCCTTCGGATCCCACGATGCGAGCGCCTCGATGTCGGCCTTCGTGACGGCGACGCCGTCCTCGAACCGCAGCAGGTTCTCGAGCAGCACGCGCAGCGAGTACGGCAGCGTCGCCACGTCGGGATGCTGCTCGGCGAGCTTGGGGATCGAGCTGTACTCGACCGTGCGGCCGCCGCTCTCGAGGGTGGTCCGGGTCCCGAAGCTGTCTGCCATGCCTGTGCCTTTCGCGCGCGCGTGTGAGAAGTCGGCATCCATCCTAGCCACGGACGGATGCCGGTGCGCGAACGAGCGTCGGCAGGCGGCCGCGGCAATGGCCGGGAACGGTCGCGTGCGTCGGCCAACCGTTCACCCGAGGAAGCAACGTTGCCAGAGTCGCGCAGGAACCAAGCCGCGCGGCAGGACGACCCGCGCGGGACGACGACCGACGAGGACCTCCCAGATGCTGCTCTCCGCCACCCACAACGTGCCGATGCCCGATCGCGCGTCGACCCAGCGCATGTTCAACGACCTCGCGCTCTCGATGTCGCGCAGCGACGCCGAGCTCGAGGACGCCGTACACCGAGGCAATCGCGTCGGGTCCGGCTGGGACTCGTGGTTCAAGCGCACGTCCGAGCAGCTGCTCGACGCCCGCGACGCATACGTGCAGCTGAACCCGCAGGACCTCGAGCTGGGCCATCGCCTCGCCAAGGACGCCCTCGACCTGTCCGCCAGCGGCGGTCAGCTGTACGCCGCCTACACCAGCGGTCACACCTTCGGGCGCGGCTGGGACACCACGCTCGATTCGAAGATCGCCGACGTTCGCCTCGCGGCCGACCGCCTCTTCGGCGCGCCGAACCCCGGCGGGCCGGTCGACCCGACCTTCCCGGGCAGCGGCGTGACCGACGCCGCCCGCGCAGCGCGCGACCTGGTCAGCCGATCGCTTGACGTGATCCGCAGCATGCCGGCCAATGACCGCGGCTCGGAGCAGACCAAGCAGGCACGCCTCGACGCGTTCCACCTGAACAAGCAGGCGCAGGACCTGCTCGAGCCGCACTTCGACACGGCCGACCAGGCGACCGTGAGCCAGCTGCGCACCGCCGATGCCTCGCTCGAGGACGCGGCGTGGCAGCTCGCGAAGAAGCCGAGCCCCGACGGTCGCTTCAACGGCGTGGACATCCCCGGTGCGATCCGCGACACCGAGACCGCGCTTCACGTGCTCGACGAGCTCACTGCATCCCGCGGCTGATCCCGACCACGACCGGCGACTGATCCACGACCAAGGAATCGACCGATGCTGACCGTCATCTCCGCAGCTCCAGCCCCGGCACCCGCCCCGGCGCCGACGCCCCCGGCGACGAAGCCCGAGCCCAAGCCCGAGCC
>JAGQUL010000295.1:1676-3775 GCA_020438525.1 Thermoleophilia bacterium
ACGCTCACGTCGATGGTCACCGGTCACAACCCGGTCGGCACCGGCTGGGGCCCGCACATGGACGCGCTCGCCGGCAGCCTGCAGGCCGCCCGCGACACGCTGCTGGTGCTCAAGCCCGACACCGCCGCGGACCTCGGCGCCAAGCTCGGCACGGACGTGATCAAGCTCGCAGCCGCTTCCGGCAGCCTCACCGTGATGGCGCGGCAGCGCGCCACCCTGTCGGAGGGCTGGTCGTCGTTCCTCGACACGGCGATCGCCAATGCCGGTGAGGCAGTGAAGCTGCTCTCCCCGGTCGATCCTCCGAAGGATCCCGACACCGACCCGGCCAAGGACACGGATCCCAAGCCGAAGGCCTGATCCGCGCCTGATCGAAACGACGAGGGGCCCCGCCGCGACCTGCGCGGCGCGGCCCCTCGAGTCTTCGGATCAGGAGTCCAATCCAAGCGCCTGGCGCACGATGCGCTGCTGCTCGAGGTTGTGCACGCTGGTGTAGCCCTCGCTCGGGCTGGAGCGCTTCGGGCGGCCGACGTACGACCACTCGACGCCCTCGCCGAGCAGCGCCGGGATGCGCAGGTGCATGTGGGGGAACGCGCCGTAGTTGAGCGGCTCCTCCTGCGCCCACACGACCTCGCGCACGTTCGGATACAGGGCGAGCAGGTCCTCGAGCTGCTTGCGCGGGAACGGGTACAGCAGCTCGATCCGGGCGAGCGCGGTGTTCGTCGCCTTCGCTCGATCCTCGTGCTGGGCAATGTCGTGGTAGACCTTGCCGGCGCTCAGCACGAGCCGCGAGACGGCGTCGCGCTGCTCGGCGGTCTGCATCATCGGATCGTCGAGCACCCACTCGAACCGACCACCGGTGATGTCCTCGAGCGGGCTCGTCGCCCACGGTGCACGCAGCAGGCCCTTCGGGGTCATCACGATCAGCGGGCGTCGCTGGTCGTGCATCGCCTGGCGGCGCAGCAGGTGGAACATCTGCGCCGCGGTGGTCGGCACCGCCACGCGGATGTTGCCCTCCGCCGCAGCGGCGAGCCAGCGCATCAGGCGAGCGTTCGAGTGCTCGGGCCCGTTGCCCTCGTAGCCGTGCGGCAGCAGCAGCGTGAGGCGGCTCGTGAGCCCCCACTTGACCATGCCCGACGTGATGAACTGGTCGCTCACGATCTGCGCGCCGTTCACGAAGTCGCCGAACTGTGCCTCCCAGAGCACGAGCGAGTCGGGGGCCTCGATCGAGTAGCCGTACTCGAAGCCGAGGCAGGCGAGCTCCGACAGCGGTGAGTTGTAGACCTCGAGGCTGCCCTTCGCGTGGGGAAGGTGCTGGATCGGTGCGTACTTCTCGCCGGTCTCGGAGTCGTGCAGCACCATGTGGCGATGCGAGAACGTGCCACGCTCGCTGTCCTGACCCGACAGTCGGATGTTGCGTCCTGCCTCGAGCAGCGATGCGTACGCGAGCGCCTCGGCGGCGCCCCAGTCGAACGCGCCGTCGGGCATGTTCGCCCGCTTGTCCAGCTGGCGCTTGAGCTTGGGGTAGACGGTGAAGCCCTCCGGCACCTTCAGCAGCTCGGTGCTGAGACGACGAACGTCGGCCTCCGGCAGCGACGTGTCCGGCTCGCCGGAACTGCCCAGGTCGATGATGTCGCCGGTCGGCTCGTCGAGCTCCGACGCATCGCGGTTGCCGAGCGCGAGCACGTGTGCCTCGTGCAGCGTGCCGAGCGCCTTGTAGCGCTCGTCGTACTGCGCGTCGACCTGCTCCTGCGTCACCACGCCGTCGGCGATCAGCTGCTTCGCGAAGAACTCGCGCACGCGCGGGTGCTGCTTGATCTTCTGGTACATCTTCGGCTGCGTGTAGTTGGGCTCGTCACCCTCGTTGTGACCGTGTCGGCGGTAGCCGATCAGGTCGATCATCACGTCTTCCTGGAACTTCGCGCGGTAGGCGACCGCCAGCTTCATCGCGGACAGGCACGCTTCGGGATCGTCCGCGTTCACGTGGATGATCGGCATGTCGAAGCCCTTCGCGAGGTCGCTCGCGTAGCGCGTCGATCGACCATCCGACGGGTTCGTGGTGAAGCCCACCTGGTTGTTGGCGATCAGGTGGATCGTGCCGC